>NZ_LAYY01000002.1 GCF_000986785.1 Mesobacillus campisalis
TTTCCCCTTCCAGATTCATTTGTTTTTCGTTTTGAATAGATGGTTCTTCAAACTTCAATCTCGTATTTTTCATCATCTTTCCTCCTGTATTTCTTTATTTTTGTTCTCACCGGGATACTTGCAGTTTCTACAATAATTAGGACACCCTACTTTAAGATTTTTTATCACCCTTTCAATATTTTTCTAACCTCACCGGAATACTTGCAGTTTGAAAGAAATTAGGACATGCTGTTTTAATTTTTTTAAAAACAGCAAAAACTTGTTCTCCCCTGTAAAACTAAAAAAGCATCCGTATAAGACGGATGCTTCTCCTGACAAGTCAGTGTACTAATTAGAGTATTAATTACTATTAGAGCCTACATAAGAAGTTAATATTTCTCACCTAGTTTTCATAGGATTCAATAGCATTCTCTATATTATTAATCATGTTTTTCAGCTCAAGAATTTTCCCCCTAAAGTCCGTATCACTATCCATGATCGATTCTAAAGTTACTCTGTGTGCATAAGCTGACACACTGCTATGTACTTTTAACTGTTTTAATTTTGCCAGGGCCTGTTTATAAAGGGATGGCAATAAAATGGCCGTGGCAAATCTCCTGTCAGAAAATCCATCACGTAGAGCACCAATTCTTTCAATTTGAGGTATATTCTCTAATTCGTTATCTTCATTTTCTTGGGTTGCTAAATCCATTTGCATAGTTGCTCTGTCCGTTTCTGGTAAGTCAGAGTACCTCGACTTAGCTTGTTCTATAAAGTCTTTATAACTATAAAAGTAAGTATATTGGCCTGTTCTCATCTTAAATTCTCTAAGCAAATCAGGTAAAGGGGATTTAGTATGCGTCTTTTCATCATGTACCCACCAATCGTTCTTATGATCCTCGGTTACAAATATAACTGGTACACTTCTAGTTTGAGATAACTTAATCATTTCCTCCCATACTATGTAATCTCCGAAGCTTCTAAAATCTCCTTTAACTACATCCTCGAAACCAGGAGGAATCTTAAAGGAAAAGCGAACCTCACCTTGCTGATAAAGAGAAATCAATTCATCGTGCTGGATACTTTCCGAGAATTTACCATCGTATATCTCTTTAATTTCATCCAACACAGGGTCACTATCCTTGAGTTTGTTTCCATCGTAAAAAATACTTCGGTTCTGTTGGTTTTCGTTTATGTATTCTTGTATTTTATTAACAGTTTGCTCTTTAAACGTTTCAATATCCTGTTGAACCTGAGTGAGAAACTCTTGATGATATTTTAAACCTGAGTTTTTGCTCACTGCATTTAATGATTCTATTTGATTTTTCATCAGATTTTTAGAATTAATTAAGGCTTTTAATGAATCATCAATTGTAGACTTTCTGTTTCGTAAAAATTCCCATCCAACTTGGTGAATCATCACTAGTCTTACGTTGATCTGCTCATACTTTAAAGACTCAAAAAATTGATTTCTAGCCTCATTATCCAATTTATAAGTATTTAAAAGTGTATTTGTGTCTAATACTATTATTCCCTCTCGCCAAATTTGATCTATTCTTTCACCTCTAAATGAAAAGAAGGGAAAATATATCTCTTCCATTAAAAAATCCTCCTATACTTAGTTTTTTCCTTGCTTGCTTTCGTCTTTCATATTTTCATCTAATTTTTTACGCAAGCTCTCCATATACTCTTTTGAATCTGGGGCAGGGGGGTCTGTGGTGCCTACCATCTTTGCTTCAATTCGTACTAACAGTTCCATCAGTTTTTGCTCTGTGTCTTCCTTTTTTTGTACTTCCTCTGCAGCATGTTTAATATTTGAATAGTAGATATGCATTACTATTGTCGAGAAACGGAAAGCCTCAATTAATGTAGCGATGAATAAAGAGAGATAGAATATGACAAAGAAAGGTATAGGGGACAACAAGTCATATAGTACAGTGAATAATAAGAATCCAAATCCTATAAAAAAGGCTATGATTGCATACCTGACAAACCTTTTAGACAAACCCTCTTCAGAAATTTTAACCATCGCTGAAGAAAAACCTGCTCCTAGAACTGACATAACTGTTACATAAAATCCTACTAGAAAAACCCCAACAGTCATAAGCATATTTGTTTTGTCTTTACTTAAGAACCTATCAGATATTTCTTTTTCAATACTCGTTACCTTTTCATAAACAACCCAGTCGTTTGGTATTAAACCAAATATAAATAAGATAAAAAAACATAAAATTAGTATTATGTGTGAACTTAACGGTATATATTCCTCAACGAGCTTTGTACCATTAGCTACGATTGTTCGTTCAAATCTCTCCATTTTCGACTTTGCACTCAATACAATTCACCCTAATCTATTAGTCTTTTAAGGGTACTTTGAGATTTTCAGGTGGATTTAGAATTAGCTTTTCTGTAAAGAAATCGCTTGTTTCAAGTCTACTAATCGGTCTCATATCTGCTGAAAATTCCGAATATGCATCCCTGATAACTCCACTAAACTGATTATATGAGGTTAGCATCTCATTAGCAACGTACTCCCATCCAGGATATGCAATACTATCATTCTTTAGAATTACATCTTTTAGAGGCCCCCCTGAATTTTTCAAATCCACAGTTTCTAAATTCCCTGTTTTTTCATCTCTATACCTTACTTTTATAGCTTCAACTGAGTCATTATCGATATTCAGTTTTTGAAGAATAAATTGTACAGATTTTAAGTCAAGAGTACTTTTCTTTCCATTACCGACACCTAAGTCGATTCTAAGTTTGTTAGCGTCTAGTTCCTCTTTTGCTTTCCCCATACTTCGTAATGCCTTCATAATGTATTTTTCTTCCCCCTCACTTTCAAACAATGTAGATTCATGATAGTTACTAAGGGACAAATATAATTCAATACTACGGACTTGAGACGACTTTGTAATATCTTCAAGTCCTCTATTTGACAAAATAGGGGTTAGTAGTACTTGATAATCTACGTCCGGATTTGAAGGTAAGAATGAAGAAAGATATTTTTCGATCCCTTTTTCTTTCAATCCATACAAGGTTCCCTCCAAGGCAATAGCTGCACGATTTTCATCATATAGCATAGTAACTACTTCGATTACATCAGATTTTATTTCTTCCAGGTTTCTAGGAGAGGTAATGTCTCCGACATATGGTTTGTAATTCTGACGGTACTTAACAAAGGGTATTACTCTGTAAAATGGTTGATTATCATCAAAATCCAAAGTATGTATGGCTGTTGGGTAACCATCAATTTTTCTTAATCTTTTGCTCCAATGTAATACGCCCACTATATCTAAGAATTGGAGAATAGAAATATTTGTTTTCTCTCTATTTTTATAAATTGCAATGTTATAAAACTTAACTGTTCTACTCAAAAATGTCCCTCCTTTTAAACCCTGAGCATATGAATTGTCTGGATACATAACAATTAATTTTACTATTTACCTAGTTCAATAATATAATACCACTTTTTCCCTAATAATTTGGCATTTAAATGGATTTTATAGTACTATTTTGTCCTCAATTAATACCAAAAGAGTTCACAGTTGGACCCACATAGGGTTATAATAATGTCAAAGGTTCGGTAATTTACGTACTTCCGAAGGGCATAAAAAAAGAGACCGAAGTGCTGCCAACACTGGATCTCTGTAAACATCTTTCTAAGTTGCTCACTTTGGAGGTTTCCTGACCTTGTTTTATGGTAATACTTAAAAAGATTGTATTATTTTTTCCTTAAAGAGCTAACTAACTGCCAATTAGTTAGTTTTTTTCTTTTTCTCTGACTTTACCAATAAACATGACAGGTATAATTACTAAGTCTTTACCTTCCGATGTGACGAAATTCAATAGCTCAACCATCAGAGCTATACCTTCAAGAATTTCCATGTATGCCCCCTCCTTTCTTACGAGCCAGGAGGGACCAACCAATAGCTTTTATCTAGCTGTTTTTTTCTATAGCCCTATTTTAAATTAAAGCAATGGCTGCGACAACCAAAGTTCCGCATTAACTAATTTTTTCCCTAGGTTCCCCCCCTCTCTAACTTCTCTCTATTAAGTATAGCCAACTATTAATGGTAAATTTCCAACATGCAATCTTTTATCTAACTAATGCAAATACCGGTTTACAATGTTACATTCTTGGGAATAAAAAACTTCTCCCAGGAAAGATACATGGCAATCTGGCGAAAAAAAGCAACTGACTTTGTCTCTTTCTTCATTTTTAAGTGATGCTTTTTATTAAAGTCTGAGCAATCCTTATTCCTCAAAATTTATTAATAAATTATTTATTTCATTTTCGGTATTAATAATTTGGATATCTATCATATCCATAGTGACTTTAAAATTAGAGTTAATTTGAATAATCTGACCTTCTATCGCTTTCAATAAATCCTCGTACGTCTGAAAATTTGAATCACCGCCTATAAAAACATATAAGACTGAGTTTATGTCCAATGTTAAGTTTTTGAAAATATTATTATGGTCTCTTTCAATGCTTCCGATAAGATCAGGAAAATAAGGTCTGTACTTATAGCACCCTGAATATGTTGTAATGAACTCATCTCTCCTATGGTCTATCGCCTCTAATAACTCCTCGTTTCTAAGGTTCTCATATACTACCGCTTCTCTAAGGTGATCTGCAATATAATTTAGATGGTCATGTAAGATTGATGTCCAGCTACCTTGAAGACCAAAAAAAGCCATTTTGGTTCGGGTAAGTACCTCTAATACTTCCTCAGCTTTCCTCAGTCTTGTTTCCAATAATACTCTGTTCCTGTCCTTCTTATCTTGCAGGTCTAACTGTTTTGTAATTTGTGCTCTAGCGATTAAATAAGCAGAAAAGGCCCCGACCATTCCACCGAACATACTTAGCAAGCCACTTATAATAGTCGCCTTATTTGTACTGTCCACACCCAAGCTTTGAATGGTTATTGCCCATACAGTAACAGCTAAGGCAAAGGAAAATAGTAGTGCCGCTCCTGTTAAAATTCTTCCTTTAATCCTGTTCACCCCCCTTAATGATAATACACCAAAGAAGGTCAATTCACTTTACAATTTTATCAATTATCCTGCCCCGTGATATAAAAAAAGCATGTTAGTAGTTTACGAGAGATTTCTGAAATTACAGCTTCCCTGCTTGCTTAAAGTTAAGAACACCGTGGCGCAATATTTTTAAGAATGGCTTACTTTATGTAAGACGAATATTCTTTATGGCCCCCTTTACTTATAATATCCTAGTTTTGAAAACTGTTGTGTATAAACTGCTGACATGAGACCCTTGGACAGCCCCCCTCCCTCTCCCACTATATCCCTTCACCGCATCAATACTTTACCACGGTGAAGTTAGGAGGGGCTCATTAGCCCATCACCGCTTTACCAGGATGAAGTACAGGATATATATTTAGGTACACACTATTGCCACTGATTCCTGATAGCACCTGACACCGCAAGGCTTCTCACAGAGGGGCACGGGTGCAAATGTGTTGATATTTGCCATCCTGTATGGCTGTGCCTGTAGGGCTGTGCTATAGGGATACTGTACACAGGGTACTTTGGCAGGATCACAGTGCCCTTGTAACCCTCTTACACTGGTGGAATAGCAAGCAACTCAGAAGTCATATTAGCTTTACCCGGGTTTATCCTACTGGCTATACTGTCTGGCCTGTTAATTCTAAAATACTCACACATGGTACCCCTATAAAATTAATCAGTATCAAAAACTCTACACTTATTGACACTACAAAAAAGCGCCTGTAATATAGGTTTTAAATAGTATCAAAAAGTCGTATCAAGCTAATAAGCGATTAAGGGGGGCTAAACAATGAATTACGGGTATGGACGGGTCAGTACAAATAAACAGGAACTAGGCCTGCAAATTAAAGCACTCAAAGATGCAGGGGCTACTAAAATCTATAAGGAAAAGATCAGTGGTGCCAAGGCTGAAAGAAAAGAACTAAATAACCTGCTAAAGGAAATAAAGGCAGGGGATACGCTAATAGTAACCAAGGCTGACCGTATAGCCCGTTCATTGTCACAGCTTGAAAGAATCGTTACTGAATTGACCAGCAGAGGTGTAGCTGTACATATTTTAAACATGGGAATATTCACTGCTCAAAACATGGATAATCCCATGACAAAACTGCTATTTAACGTGCTTGGTGCCTTTGCTGAATTTGAACGTTCTATGATCCTTGAGAGGACACAGGAAGGAATTAAAGACGCTAAGGAAAAAGGAGTAAAGTTTGGCAGGAAGTCCAAAGCCTTTAAGATTGAGGGTTCTTTGCTTCATGCCATACTGCAAGTGGAGGGAGGGAAAATGTCACAGCCTGAGGGTGCAGAATTTGCAGGGTGTAGCATTGCAACTTTTAAAAGACGTTTAAAGGAATATAGGGAAAGTAATAACGAGGGGGGATAAGCACGTTTAGTAAGTGTACATATTGTCTTAAATCATATCCAGAGGATCAATTAAAAGCCATCCCTAATGATGACAGCCCACAGTTAAACCGAAAATACTGCCCTAATTGCTTTCCTGGAGTTTATTTAGAGCATAGGAAATTACCGTGGAATCGTAAATCTTAAGGGGGCTGTGATGGCCCTCTTTTTACGTTCATTTACTTTGTAGCTATTATGATTAAAGCAATACAATCACCATTGTTATCTCCTAGAATTAAACACTAGAGGCGGCTACTTTCCTATGTCTCCAAATCCTTGCAGCAGTACGGTTTTAGAGAATCAAGGTTCTATCCGGTTGTTTCTGTATCCTGTTCCTACCTGATTTTTCAGCCACAACTTTTCCTAATGAACTTATTACCAACCATGTCTTTTAAAGTACAAATTCATGCAAATAAAAAAAGGCTACTAGTACTGTGGGTACAGTGTCAGCGCCTTAATTTATAATTCTAGATTATTTTCTCATTCTTCATTCAGTGATGCATAGATTTGCTTGTCCTTTGACAGGCATAAATTTCTCTTTGTTCTTCTTGAGCCTTAGCTAGTTTATGCTCTTGGAGTCTATATTTGTCCTGTTCTTCAATCAAATAAAGCTTATCCTTATATGCCTTCAATGCCTTGACTATCCAAAAGCCCAAACCCTTAGGTAGCAAGATTTACCTAATAAGGTTTTTGACATTCATGATAAACACCCCGCTCATTCCTAAAATAGTGCCTTGTTCTAAGTCTGTTATTTGGTAAAATGTACCTATACTATGACGAGGTGAAATCTATGGATAAAGTCTTATTTCTTCCGTTCGAAGCATCTAGGTTCTTCACATATAAATACGAAAAAAAACTAGTTCTTGAATACCCTTATGGAACATTCGGAGAGTCTCATTTGACTAACTTTTTAGCTAGTAACCCTACTCCAACTCTTGGATTTACCTTTTTAAGGCAAAACAAAAGCCATATTAAAGTTCCTTTTGGTGAGGTTGTGATTGAATCAGTTATAAGGCCAAATGATATACAGCCCATTTGGGAGTTGATTTATAGACATTCCACCATGACGGGCAAGTCTCTAACGGAATCGTTCTTAGATATTAGATCAATACATTCTATTCCACCAGTCCTAGATGAAGCTATCTCTTTATATTTATCTCAAAAAAACCATAATGACTCAGAAATCGGACAATTCATTAAATTCGTAGGTGGTAAAGTTTCAGGAAATTCGTCACTACTATGGTTCGTATGTTCTGTTTTAGAGAATTTCACTTCGGGTTTGCAGACTATTAAGTTTCATGATTTTCTTTTAGGAAATAACCGCAAGCCACATTTTAGGTCCCTTTTTAGCCTAGTTTCAATTAATGATTATTTATTTTTTAGAAACGAACTCAAAAATAAAAGTGACTATTCAGTTGGTGAAGATGCCAGAGATCTTGCATTTGGATATCTAAAAGCTAATTTCATTTCCACTAACCATCATTCTTTATTTAAAAAACTATCTGAAAAAACTTGGAGGGATTTAATAACCACACCACAGTATAATTATCAACATAACAATAAGACTTACAAAATTTTATTCCATAATATATGGGAATTATATAAAAATGAAGATTTTACTTTTGTTGATTTTGATACTGAAGTGAAATGGCAAACTACACCTCCTTCACTAGGGGGAGTAAAACGTGGATCACTTGATGCGTTTATACATTTAACAGACTCTGTGGGTACGCATTGGAAATTATACATAGAGTTTAAAAACTTTAATGAAACTCTAACTGATATAAAGGATGTTGAATATCAACCATATGCCATTTTTAATAACGACTTCAGTTATTCAAGGTATAAACACAATTCTGGTGATCAATGGTTATATATTGCAATTACCAGAGGCACACCGCATTATAAGATTAATGCTACTTTGCCAAAACATCACTATATGGATTTCACATGGAGTCATTTTTTCGATCAGGTAATGACCAAAGTTTATCCATTGGCAATTTCTTCTTCTGATAAAAATTTATTGAACTTTATCAATTTTCTTTTCAATAAGTGAATTAAACATTTACTACTTTAATGATAGTGTCCCTACGGGACAGTGCTACGGCTTCGCCTTGCACCATTGTTAGCTCCCCTAATAGGATTAATTTATCTTTCCCTAAGAATGTACCGCATAACATGGAGGGGGTAGTCGTTAGACTTCCCCTGTAATGTTATCGGTATGGCTTTAGCCATTAGTAACTGTATAAACTTTTTATATTTCTTTCTATAAGGAAATCATTTAAAAACTCAGTAATACCAAGGGTTTCAGCGTTTGTTTACACTTTTTTTTGAATAAACGGCTATGCTCTTATTTCCTCATTATTGAGATACACTTCTAGCAGTGTCCTCATTCTCTTACTAGGGATATAGACATTAATTTGCTGCCCTTTTCTGATCCTGCTCCTGAATATCCACTGTAGTAACTCTGATAGGGCAAATAAATCTTCATCTACAGTAACCCCCTTACCAGTAAAAAACCTTTTAGTAATAGGATTCATGAACCTATTGGCAAAGTATATACAGGTAGACTTATTGGCATAGTCATTAGTGGCCCTTGCTGTAACCTCTACAAACTGTTTTTTAAGATTTTTAGGACATAGGGTCTTTTCAAACTCTTTAAACGTAGTCCACATTACTTCCTCACTGGATACCCCTATTTTGTTTCTATAGTAGTTAAAAGCATTATCTTTCAATATTTTCTTTTTAGCTGAACTTTCCATCATCCTAGCCGTATGTGATTTACTGAAAGCTGTTCGGTCCTCCCCTACCCTGTTTAAATCTATCCTGTCAGTAGGCTTAGAATAATGAATGTTGATTAGCTGCTTTAAATGCTGCCTATTCTCTTTTTCGAGGGAGATATTGTCAATTAAAGAATACTTGCCGTTCAAGCATCCTACTGAATAGAAAGTATAATTTAGATTAAAGAGATCATAGTAATACCGCTGTAATTGACCATTGAACATATATGTCAGGACAAATATTTCTTCAAAGCCTTTAAACGCAGAAACAGGGAACAGCCAATACATGGTGATATTCTCGTAAATCATCAGGTTATTAGCGTTAGCAAGGTTACGAATATCTTTAAATTTCCCCTCAGAATAGTCCTTTTCATTCCAATGTACAAACCCCTTATCATCCACTGTCATGACTGGTTCATCAGCCTTTGTGCGTGCCGTCATTAATAATTGCAAATCATCCTTAGAAATATCCACCTGTTCTATGACATTCATTACCTCATCCAATATAAGGTTATATCCTTGCATTTCAATCAGTTCGATTAGTTCAGTATCCATTCTCTGAAACAGTGCATGGGTGGAGACAATATTTTCCCCCTTAGCGATAAGTTGTTTTAAACTGTCCAGCTTAGTGCCCCCTTTAACTGCCTCTGGCTGTACAAAGTCACGGTTAACTGAGTTTATTACACGGTCAACCTCACTCTTAAAGGGGGTAATGTATATGAACTTTTTATAAAATGCAGATTCGTTCATATACTGTATAGCCCATGATGTTTTACCTGACCCCATGATTGAATCCACTATGTTTATTTTGTTCTGTATTGGTTTCCTGATTAACATTGTCATTTCTATTCCTCTTTCCTCTAAGTGTAAAGGGACTAAAAAAAACCTTTCACCCGAGGACTTGCAATCCTACAGGAAAAAGGACACAGGAAAATAAAAAAAACTGCCTGACGGAAGGTCAGACAGCATTGAGTATATTTTTATCTTTTACCAAGAACTCTATTAAGTGGAGAGAATGAATTATGCTGCCTTTTCACATCTGTATCGGTCATCTGAATATATTTACGGACCATAGACATATCTGTATGACCTAAAATTTTTTGTAAGGAAAACGGGTCCCCCCCATTCATGACATAAAACAACGCACCTGTATGTCTGAAAGTATGAGGACTCACTCGCTTATTTCTAATTCCGGCTAGCTCCCCATACTCAGTTAACCTTCTTCTCCAGGTATTACTTAGAATTGGTCGGCCATCATAGGTAACAAATAATGTGTCAACTCCAAAATCTTCAGTCTCGTTCATATACTCACTTAATAATTTCAAGGTTTTAGATGAAATAGGGACATTTCTAGCACGTTTGGTTTTAGTTTCATGAGGATCTAGTTTAATAAAACCACTACTTAAATCCACGTTTGACCTTTTAATATTAATTAATTCGGAAATTCTAACCATTGTATCAAGTAGAGTATAAATCATAACCCTGTCCCTAAAACCTACATATCTATCGTCACGAATTTGATTTAATAACATTTTAACTTCCGCTGGTGTAAAAGCTTGTATTTCATCCTCTGGAGTTTTCACTGGCCTTATCCGCTCGTGTATCCCTTCTTGAATCCAGCCCTCCTGAAAACAATAGCGAAGAAAAGCGCGCATAGTCCTAATACGAACATTTGCTGTTGCGGGTGCTAAACCTTTGTCATGTAACATAAATCCTATATACTCTCTAAAAAATTCGACCTTAATGTTGCTGTTAACTAAATCCCCACCTGAATATTCGCTCAGATAACGAAAATGTTCATAATACTGTTGGATTGTTGGTTTTGCCAAACCCTCTGTTTGCTTATAATTCATAAACCGCTCGAACATTTCAAAAAGAGTTAACTTATTTTCAATAGACCCAACACGATATAAACTCTGACCATCTCTTGTACCTTTACGATTAGTTTTACGAAAAACAGACATAAAAAAATCCACCCTTCTTTTTCAGAAATTAGTGGATTAAACACACTAGTAGACCGAAAATCGGTCACACTAGGACTATGTAATTTAGCAAAAAATACTAATGACTTTATGAAAATAAATCACAGTTCAAATCACAGTCAAAAAACTGTTCAAACCGTTGATAACATTGAAAAACTTGGCGGGACTGCGTGGGAATCGAACCCACCTGACCTGGCACGCAGGTCACAAGCGGTTTTGAAGACCGTGGAGGACACCAGTACCCCATCCAGCCCCGTATTGTTTGATGACATATTCTATTATAATTCGACACTGTTTTTTTTTCAAGGTCTTTGAATTTTACACTATGCATAAGTTGGCTTGTCTTACGAGGCAGTAAGATACTATAATAAAAGAGAGATTTTGTAAGATGAAGGTGAAATGAAATGTTAACTGGCTGGTTTTTATGGTTTATTTTAATATGGATTGTTATTTTCGCGGGTTCAATGGCGATTGGCGGCTTCTTTATGTTCCGCAAGTTCTTGAAGAAAATGCCGAAAGAAGACGGCAAGTCGGATATGGATTGGGAAGAACACTATGTGAAAGAGACCCGGGATTTATGGCCTGATGACCAAAAAGCGTTTCTGGAGGATTTGGTCAGTCCGGTTCCTGAACTGTTTCGTGACGTTGCCCGGCAAAAGATTGCCGGCAAGATCGGCGAACTTGCACTGAAGGAAAAGGTTTCGAGAATAACACCCGACCTTGTTATCCGCGGCTATATCCTGGCTACCCCGAAACGGGACCACAAGTTTTTGCGCAAAAAACTCTCTGAGAACAAGATCAATATCACCCCATATGAACATTTGTTTTAGGCTGCTTCAAATTCGAAGCAGCTTTTTTCAATTCCCCCCTACCCAAATCATGTTTTCATCTGTATAATAGTAACTACTTTTAAATATGAAGATGTTTTCTAGGGTTCCGCAAACGATTTTGGTTGGCCTGGTCCGAGAGAAGACACACAGCTTTGCTGTGCCACGGAGGGACAAAAGCCCGGGAGATTCTGTTTTTGATAACAGTCTCCTGGGCTTTTTTTGTATTTCAGAGCAATCTTTGAGGAATAGGAGTGGATAGTATGAATCCGAATTGGATTAAAGTCTTTGTTGCTGCGTTTTTTGAGGTAATCTGGGTGATTGGCTTAAAATACTCGGACAGTCTGCTTGATTGGACGGGAACGGTTGTGGCGATCATTATCAGTTTTTATGGGCTGATTTCAGCCGGAAAAGGTCTGCCTGTAGGTACCCTTTATGCGGTCTTTGTCGGCTTGGGCACGGCTGGGACGGTCGCGGTGGATATCCTCTTTTTTGGGGATCCGTTTAAAATCGAGAAAATCCTTTTGATTGTACTTTTGCTGGTTGGAGTGATTGGGCTGAAGCTTGTGACAGATGAACAGCAGGAAAAAGGAGGAGAAGCGTAATGGCCTGGATTTCTTTACTGGCAGCTGGATTGTTTGAAATGGCGGGCGTCGCGATGATGAACAAATTTCATCAGGACAAGAAATGGAGTTCGATCATCCTTTTAATCCTTTCTTTTGGGGCCAGCTTTCTTTTCCTTTCGGTCGCGATGGAAACCTTGCCGATGGGCACCGCCTACGCCATCTGGACAGGAATTGGCGCTTCCGGAGGCGCCATCATTGGCATGCTGTTCTACGGAGAATCGAAGGACTGGCGGCGGATTTTGTTTATCGCCATGGTATTAAGCTCCGCTGTCGGCTTAAAGCTTGTTTCTTAATTTCATAAAATAAAAAATCCCCTGCAGCCAGGGGATTTTTTATACCAAATTGGGCTCTACCGGTTCATGCAATTCACGGTGAAGCTTTTTATATTCAAGATACATGGCAATCCGCCAAGGTACAATCATTCCAAAGGCAAGAATCCAGAACATGCCTCCAAGCTCTCCTACATCAATTGTCGCACTCAGCACCATTTTTGCAATGATTCTGACAGCCAGCAGGCCGACGAGGATATAGATGAACGCTTTGGAACGCTTAAGATATATATCCTGATCCCGAATTTCGAATTTGGAGGTTCGAATGAGCAGGATGGAAAACAGCATGCCGATGGCGAGGGCTTCCATCACTTGGAGAAAGCTGACACGAAACATAGGGAAAATGAACATAAGCGCCCCCGTGCTCATAAAAATCGGAGGCAGGATGATTTTCCTTGCGGAGGCCGGTTTCTTGGCGGCTTTCATCCTGACAATCATGGCAAGTGTTCCCATCCCGATGGCCCCAATAGTCGATAATAAAACGTAGTCCATATCTTTCATCCCTTTTATTGGATTAACACTATCATTATATAGGAAACAGCCTTAATTATAATTGAGCATGGCTATTTAAGCAACCTGCCCTAATGGCCTGAGGAGGTGTACCCTAAAAACCGGTAAACCCGCCGAACATTGGCGAAAGAAACGCAATGATCTTGGTCATCCAGTCAAAGAACAGGACAACCCCCATAAGGATCATGATATAACCGCCAACCTTCATGATTTTCACATTATTCTTTCTGATCCACTGCATTTTTCCAACATAGAAAGAGAGAATAAAGAAAGGTACAGCAAAGCCGAGAATATAAGCGATCATGTACAGCATGCCAGAGCCTGGATTGGAGCCGGCAAGCAGGATAACCGATGCAAGAATGGGACCTGTGCACGGGGTCCAGCCGGCCGCGAATGCCATCCCGATCAGCACGGATCCAAAATAGCCTGCAGGGCGGTTCTTGAATTCAATCCTGCGGTCCGACATCAGCCATTTTGGCTGAAAAATCCCAATGACCATCAAACCGAAAATGACGATGAATATGGCCCCGAGCTGGCGAATCAAGTCATTGTATTGACTGAATATCTGCCCGATGAACGAGGTGGCAAATCCCAATGCGATAAAGATGATTGAAAATCCCACTAAAAAGAAAAGCGTGTGCAGCATGCTGCGCTTTTGAAGCATCGCATTTTCACTCTTGATTTCCCCCACCGACATCCCGGTAATATAGGAAAGAAATGCAGGATACAGCGGCAGGCAGCATGGAGAGATGAAGCTGAGGAAACCGGCTGCAAGCGCAAGCAGTACATTTACGTCTGTCATATTAACATCTCCTGTTTATACATCAATACGTATTCATTCTATCAAATCTATAAAGCAAATGATACGAAACGGTCTGTGAACAATTTATTAATAATGAATATGTTGGCAAATAAACTCCAAGCAGGATTTTTTGAAATCTGCTGGAAATTCGATTATACTAGAATTTGTCTTTGAAATTTTTTACAAGATTTATAAGCTATTTACATATCCGAGGAAAGTCCTCAGAAAGGGTGCCCCATGAAGAAACAAGAACTAAGCAATGAGATTGAAAAGAAACGGGAAGAGCTCATCCGCGTGGCATCCACAAACGGACTGAGCTCCTCAAAAGCCATTCGGTGCAGCCAGGAACTTGATCACTTGCTGAACACCTATCACAGTAGATTTATAAAAAAAGTTAACCTCCATTAAAAACAGCTGTCTCCTATACGGATGACAGCTGTTTTTATTTATATGGTAATTATCGGCATCCGGGCAATGACTCCTGCTCTTTTCCTATTGGCTGACGGCATCTTCAAGGCGTTCAACCGACCCATTTTGCAGCAGGTACATCTTATGGTAAAGACCTTGCTGGGCAAGCAGCTCCTGGTGTGTTCCTCTCTCAACAATCTCTCCATGATGAAGGACAAGGATAAGGTCTGCATCCTGGATGGTGGACAGCCGGTGGGCGATGGCAATTGTCGTCCGGCCCTGGCGCATTTTGGCTAGCGCCGTCTGGATGGCTTCTTCCGTCTCCGTGTCGATATTGGCGGTGGCCTCGTCGAGAATCAGTATTTTTGGATTTGTCGCAATGGTTCGCGCGAAGGCAATCAATTGGCGCTGGCCGCTTGAAAATGTCGAGCCCCGCTCTACTACTCTCTGCTCATATCCGTCTTCCAGTTTTGAAATGAAGGTATCCGCCTGGACAAATTTTGCAGCTTCCTCTATTTCCTCATCACTCATAGCCTCATTGTGGAGGCGAATATTGTCTTTTATACTGCCGTAAAAAAGGAAGGGGTCCTGTAGCACGAGCCCCATCCTGTTGCGCAATTCATCAATGGGATAATCTTTAATGGATTTTCCGTCAACTTTTATTTCGCCCCGTTCAAACTCATAAAACCGCATCAGCAGATTGATAATGGAGCTTTTTCCGCTTCCGGTGTGGCCGACAAGTGCAACGGTCTGGCCTGGCAGCGCTGTAAATTCGATGTTTTTTAGAACATCCCGTTTACCGTCATAGGAAAAGCTCAAATTGCGGACTTCAATTTTTCCCTGTTCTATTTTATCGCTGCTCTTTTCAGGCTGGTCTGGAGCCAGATCGCTTTCATCAAGCAGCTTGAATACCCGTGATGCAGCCACAATGGCCTGCTGGTACATGGACAGACGCATCATCATATTGTTGACCGGCTCGAAAAAGCGGTCGAGATAATTGATAAAAGCGTAAAGTACTCCAATCTCCACCGGGCTTTCGAATGAGCTAATTCCAAAAAAGCTCAGGACGATAATCAAGGCGACCATATAGACCAGATCGACGGCCGGACGAAGCAGCAATCCATCCGCCTTGATATTCCTCATTCCTGCCTGGTAATGCTTTTCATTGATATCGCCAAATTCTTTCCGCAGGCGCTGTTCCTGCCGGAAAACCTGGATGATTGGCATTCCCTGAAGCGACTCGCTCAGCTTGGCATTCAGCTGGCTGAGCTGTTCACGCATATCCTGATAAAATTTCGAGCTGACCTTCCGGTAAATGGTCATGATCATCATGATCAATGGAAACACAATCAGGCAAAACAGAGCCAGTTTTACATTGAGGATGAACATTGCCACAAATATTCCAATAAGAAGAAAGCCACTCTGAATAAATGTTGCAATGACACTGACAAACATATCCTTGATTGCTTCCGTATCATTGGTAACCCTTGAAACAAGCGATCCTGCCGGAGTCCTGTCAAAATAACGAAGCCCGAGTGCCTGTACCTTTGAAAAGACATCAATCCGCAGCTGCTGGATGATCTTCAGGGCAATCTCCTGAAATTTGTACAGCTGGAGATAGGATACGACCACATTGAGGATTTGGATTCCCATATACGCCGCCCCTAATAGCAGAAGCGGCTCGAATGGAAAATTCCCGGCGCGCAGATAATCATCGATAAAAATTTTGACCAGTATGGGACCGGTCACATCCCCAATTGTAGTCAGCAGCAAGAGCCCGAAAGCAAGCATTAGCGTTTTCATATGCGGTCTGGCGTAGCCAAGCAGCCTTTTCAGGACCGCACGCTGCTGTTTAGAGGTTAATGCCGTCATTTTCTCCATTTTCCTATCCCCCTTGCTCGACCAGCTCTTCAAGCTGCTGGCGCAGGTACATATCTTGATACCAGCCGCCGTTTTCCATTAATTTCTGATGGGAACCGCGCTCAGCAATCTCGCCGGCATCCAACACAATGATCAAGTCCGCGTGCTGGATCGCGCTAAGGCGGTGCGCCGTAATAATGGTAGTCTTTCCCTCGCGGTTCTCTTTGAGTGCCGCAAGGATTTCTTCCTCTGTTTTCGCATCCACCGCAGAAAGGGAATCATCCAGGATTAAAATCTCCGGGTTCAACAGCAGGGCACGGGCAATTGAAATCCGCTGCTTTTGACCACCCGAAAGGCTGACCCCCCGTTCACCAACAACCGTTTCATAGCCGTCGGTAAACTGCAGGATATCATCATGAATGTGAGAGATTCGTGCGGCTTCGTGAATGGTCTCCTCCGAAGAGTCCGGCTTGGCGAACGCAATGTTTTCAGACACTGTTGCCGAGAACAGGAAATGATCCTGCGGAACATAGCCGACCGCTTCCCGCAATTTATCCAGCTTATACTCATGTAGTGATTTTCCCGCTATTTTAATCTCTCCCTGATAGCCTTCAAATTCGCGGATCAGCAGCTTCAGCAAGCTCGTTTTGCCTGCTCCCGTTTTTCCGACGATTCCAAGTGTTGTCCCTGGAGGGAGGGTGAAATGGATATTTTTTAGGATTGGCTCAGGTTCGCCTGGATAGGAAAACGTTTTAATGCTGTATGAAATATCTCCTGCCGGGACGATGTCTAGCGCCTCATCCTTGTCCACGATATCGGGCTTTTCACCAAGAAGGAAATTAACCCGTTCAAGGGAAGCACGGCCGCGTTCCACAATATTAAACAGCCAGCCAAAGGCGAGCATCGGCCAAATCAGCAGCCCGAGATAGGTTGTAAACGACACAAGCTCCCCAATGGTCAATTCGCCATTGATCACAAAGCGCGCACCAAAGGCCAGGGATAGAAAAAACGAAATCCCAATCACGATGGAAATGGTCGGGTCAAACAAAGCATCGACTTTGGCAACAGCAATGTTCTTCTGGACCACCTCCTCCGACTGACGGCGGAAATCTTCAATATCCTCCTTTTCCTGGCCAAATGTCTTAATTACTTTGATTCCGGTGATGCTTTCCTGCGTTTTATCATTTAAGGTCGAGAAAGCTTCCTGCGCCTTGTGGAATCGGGCGTGGAGCATCTCGCCATACCACCAGGTCAAAATCACCATGAGCGGCATTGGGATGAGCGCAATCAGCGTGAGCTTCCAGCTGATGGTGGCGGCCATGGCGATAATGACAAAACCGCCCGTGGCAAGGGAATCGACGAGCGTCAAAACTCCCACTCCCGCTGTCTGCTGGATGGCCTGCAAATCATTGGTCGCATGAGCCATCAAATCTCCTGTCCGCCTCTTCTGGTAAAAAGAAGGCGACATATTGGTGAAATGGGAATAAAGCCGGTTTCGCAGCAGCCTGGACAGCTTCACTGCCGAGCCAAATATCAAAATGCGCCAGTAGTAGCGCAGGATGTACATACCGAGACCGACGCCCGCCAGAAGTACAACCCACATCAGCAGCCCCGAAGCTGTTAATGTGCGGGTTTCAATGGCATCGACAATGACACCGATTACCCTTGGAGGAACCAGTTGCATCAGAGCAACAATGGACAGCATGAAAATCCCTGTAATATAAGCCTTCTTCTCCGTTTTAAAAAACCACATCAACTCTAAAAAAACCCTCATTTTTCCCATCCCCCAGCAATGACTCGCTAAATCTTCATTATTTTACCAAAGATTCACAAAATAAGGAAGATTGATTTTCCTGTGGCAACTACGGCCGGCCCTGGTGCACAAGGCTTTTATGGGCACAATGAACCAACACCTCCCCTTAATTCCAGCCGGAGACCCTCGCTATGCCACTCCATAAGAAAAAGCACCCCTGCGAGTGCTTGTCCTTTTTATTATTTGCCTTGCTGCTTATTCATAGCTGACATCATTTGGTTGATTTTCTTTTGTGATGGTTTCATGCCCATCTGCATCATCATCATTTTAAGCATTTGCTCATTGATTGGCGGATTTTTCTTCAAATAGCTCATCATATATCTGCGAGCAATGAAAAACCCTAGCGCTACACCAGCAATCAATGCCAGTATACCGACTAGAATGACATCCCACATAACCCATTTCCTCCTTCGTGTTGTCTAACATACAGTGTACTAAACCACACGTTATTATACAATATTCGCGTGATTTTTTCTCCTGTTTTTCAGACAAACTTTCTTTCCTTGATGGGCTTCAGCCAGCCATAACGGCTGCTCGAAATGTCCACGGCCAGAAAAGAGGTTTCATTTTTACGGAGGACTTCAAAGAAAATGGTCTCGGCTTCCAAATCCCCCGACGATTCAATCGTCAGGGAGCGCTCATTGACCTTAATGCTCGCCAGGCTCTTGGGGTTGTTTTTCTCCAGATAATAGATGCCCTGTTCAGCCCGAAAGCCGCTCATCCTTGAAAGCTGCTGATGAAGGAGCTGATGGATCCTCAGCACAGGAATTGGCTTTGTGACAAAGTCGACCTGTTTGGAGATGATTTTGCGCATATCTCCTCTTGCACTCTTATAGTCCTTGAATAGCTGGTAAAACATCCGTTCCCTGCCATAGAAATGCCGTGCAAATTCCTCTTCGATTAAGTAAAGCTGATAGGACCTCACTCGATCCCCTCCTCTTTAGACAAGCTTTCTTTCATTATAAAAAAGATAACCATTGGCCATTGTCTAAAGGTGCTAAAAATAAAGACTAATTTTGTCGAATTCAAAATATTGTTATTTTTATTATAAACTTTCTCCATGTCGCTGTCACGAAAAAAGGGCATGTCCACCATTTTGTCAATCTTTTTTTACATGAATACATCCTGGATTGTGGACACTACTATGTATAAAAGAGTAATTGCCGGTTGGATATGTTTATAACGAAAAAAGAATTGCGAGGTATTGCCCGTATGAATGACAAAACGCAAATACGGCTAACAGCAGCAGAAATGTCCACTTTATGGACTCAATATATCAACGATACCCTTTCATGCTGCGTCGGAAAATATTTTTTGGAGAAGGTCGAAGATGACGAGGTTCGTCCCATCATCACATTTACTCTGAACGTTGCCAACAGAAACCTTTCCACCATGAAGGATTTGTTTAACAAAGAGGATTTCCCCATTCCTCTTGGTTTTACCGAACAAGATGTCAACCCTAAAGCTCCTAGACTTTTTTCCGACACCTTTGTCCTTATGTATTTGCGTCAGATGTCGATTTTGGCAATGGCCGCAAGCTCCGCGGCACTCGGAGTGGTTACCCGGAAAGATGTGGTCGATTTCCATAAATCGGTGCTAACTGCGGGAGTAAAGTTACAGGATTTAACGAGAGACTTAATGTTAAAACAGGGAACGTATGTCAGGCCTCCATTTTTGCCAATCCCCGATAAGGTTGATTTCGTTGAAAAACAGCAGTTCCTTACCGGTTTCTTTGGTCCCAAGAGGGCGCTTACTTCAACGGAAGTAACCCACCTATTCCTTAACATCCAAACTAACTCGATTGGAAAGGCCTTAATTACCGGGCTTGCCCAGGTGGCTGAAAGAGAGGATATCAAACAATATTTACTGAGGGGTAAGCAGCTCTCCACAAAACATGTGAAGATCTTCGGCAATTTTTTAATCAAAGAGGACTTGCCTGCGCCGATGAGCTGGGAAACGGCGATAACCGATTGTACGGCAAAAGTATTTTCCGATAAGCTGATTCTCTTCCATGTACTAGGGATGATTGCTGCTGGTGTCGGCAACTATGGCATGGCGATGGCTGCGAGTCCCAGAAGGGATATTGCAGCACAATATGCCTCCCTGATACCTGAAATCAGTTTTTATGCGGAAGATGGGGCCAACCTGATGATCAAGCATGGCTGGATGGAAGAGCCTCCCCAGGCTGAAGACCGTGACAAGCTGATTACCGAATAATTGACCAAAAAGCTCCAGGATGCACGGGAGCTTTTTGCTAATGAAAAAGGGAATGAAGCAGCTGGCTGCTCATTCCCTTTTTTTAAAAAATTAGTTTTGCAATAATGCTTTGAAACGGGCAACGACATTATCAACTGAGAATCCGTATTCTTCCAGAACTTTCTCGCCAGGGGCAGATGCACCAAACTGGTCAATCGCCAGAACATCGCCTTCATCGCCGACATATTTGTGCCAGCCAAGCGAAGCAGCCATTTCAATGCCCAGGCGTTTCTTAACCGACTTCGGAATAACAGATTCCTTATATTCCTTGGATTGCTTCTCAAAGCGGTCCCAAGAAGGCATGCTCACAACGGATACATGAATTCCTTCTCCTGCAAGTACTTCCTGCGCCTGTACAGCGAGGCCGACTTCAGATCCGGCAGCAAGCAGGATTCCATCAGCGGTATCCTTTTGCGCTGGAGAAATTACATAAGCTCCGCGGGAAACTCCCTCATAGGCGTTCTTGTCTGTATCCTTGATGGTAGGCAGGTTTTGGCGAGTCAACACAAGGGCAGTTGGTGTGCTTGTGGACTCAACCGCAAGCCTCCATGCTGCAGATGTCTCATTGCCATCAGCCGGACGGATGACAGAAAGATTTGGCATTGCACGCAAAGCTGGAAGCTGTTCGACTGGTTCATGAGTTGGTCCGTCTTCCCCAACAGCGATGCTGTCATGTGTAAAGACATACGTCACTGGCACACCCATTAATGCTGCAAGTCGAATAGCTGGACGCAGATAGTCGGAGAATACAAAGAATGTTCCGCCGAATACCTTTAAGCCGCCGTGAAGCGCCATCCCGTTCATTGCCGCACCCATCGCAAATTCGCGGACACCGAACCAGATGTTACGGCCTTCATATGAACCTGGAAAGAAGTCTCCGGATCCTTTAATCATCGTTTTGTTCGAGCCTGCAAGGTCTGCAGATCCGCCAATGAAGAAAGGAATGGATTTTGCAACGGCATTCAATGCTTCTCCAGAAGAGGCACGGCTTGCCAGGCTTTTTCCTTCTTCGTAAACTGGAAGTGTCTGCTCCCATCCTTCAGGAAGATCGCCTTTAAGCGCACTTTCCAGCTGGGAAGCCAGTTCAGGGTACTCTGACTTGTATTGTTCAAACAGTTGATTCCATTCTTGTTCTACAGACTGTCCTCTATCAACGATATGCTTTTCGAAATGCTGATAAACTTCTTCCGGCACATGGAAATCCTCTTCAAATGTCCATTTGTACGCTTCTTTTGTAAGCTTCATTTCAGCTTCGCCAAGCGGGGCACCATGGACATCGGATTTTCCGGAAAGGTTTGGAGATCCGTAACCAATGATTGTTTTAACTTCGATCATTGTAGGACGGTCAAGGTCGGTCTTTGCCTCTTCAAGAGCTCTTGCGATTTCCTCGAGATCGTTTCCATCCTCAACACGGATGTACTGCCATCCATACGCTTTAAAACGTTCGGCAACACTCTCGGAGAAGGATTTGTTCAGTTCCCCATCCAGGGAAATATCGTTTGAATCATACAGGACAACCAAACGTCCAAGTTTCAGGTGTGCAGCAAGGGAAGCCGCTTCTGCGGAAACACCCTCCATCAGGTCGCCATCTCCACAAATGCTGTATGTAAAGTGGTTAACAATTTCATAATTATCCTTATTATAAACAGCCGCAAGGTGACGCTCTGCCATCGCCATGCCTACTGCCATTGCTACACCTTGTCCAAGCGGACCAGTCGTAGCTTCTACACCTACAGTGTGACCATACTCAGGATGTCCTGGAGTCTTGCTTCCCCACTGGCGAAATTGCTTGATCTCCTCCATCGGAAGGTCGTAACCGGAAAGATGGAGCAGGCTGTATAACAGCATGGAGCCATGTCCCGCAGACAATACAAAGCGGTCACGGTTGAACCATTCAGGATTCTTCGGATTATGATTCATGAAACGGGTCCAAAGAGTATAAGCCATAGGAGCTGCACCCATTGGCATCCCTGGATGACCGGAATTAGCCTTTTCAATCGCATCGATTGAAAGCGTACGAATCGAGTCAATGGATAGCATGTCAATTTTGTCGTACATCAAAAACATCCTTTCTGTATGAGCGTTCTACCCTTTTTATATTATAGTTACCTTCACTTTAATTCAACAAATACCCGCATAAGACGGCAAAAAAAAACAGCTTTTTCTTATTTTGACACAATGCGGCCGTATTATGTAAGGAATAATCATATTCCCTGTATAGATGGGAACTAACCAGGAAAATTACACCACGCTTTTGTGAAAGTTCCGTCTTATTGGCGCAATTCCTACGGCTGGCTTCTCACTTTATGCTTCAATAACGACTATTGGCGCAATTTTTGCCGGCTATCTTCCCGCAATTTGCGTTAATAAGCCCTATTGGTGTAATTTCTATTTTCTATCTTTCTCTTTTTGCGTCAATAACCCCTATTAGCGCAATGTCTAGCCACTACCTTCCCGGTTTTTACGTCAATACTCCCTATTGACGAAATTCCTCCTGCCTTTCTATCCACTATTTGCGTCAATAAACATTTCCTGGAAACAACAAAAAAGCTGCAAGCTATAGCCTGCAGCTTTGATAACGTTTGGATCAATGAAGCTTGTTTTTATTTCTCTCCTGCTTGATCTTTTTTGGTGTAACATCGTTCCCAAGCGGGTCAACGATGGTGACACCTTTTAGCGTATTAAGCATGGAGGATCTGAAAGTTTTAAGGTATTCAGCCCTTAAAGCGGTTTGTTCCTTTGCTTCCTCTGCCGTAAGCTTGGACGTCTTTGCCTTTTTGGCCAGTTCATTGATTCTCGCAAGTTTTTGTTTGGAAAGCATAAGAAGCTCCTTTTTTAATTTAATACGGTAAAAAATATCCTACTAAAAAATAGCCCCTTTTACAAGAGATGCGCTCTTATTCCTGCTGTTTATCAACATATTCCTGATATCTCCGGTGAACGGTTGCCTTGGAAACCTGATACCCAAATCCTCTGAGGGTCGCTGCTATTTCTGCAAAGGTCAGCCCGTTGCCCCGGAGTCTGACTATTTCCGCCAAGGGAGCTTCCTTCCGCTCCCTCCCGGAGTTTTCCCCCTGGTTCTTTAAGTTCCGTTCCGGTTTGTATCCGTGTTCTATCGCCCGGTTCATTCCCCGTTTAATTTTGATATTATGGATTTTGCGCTGGTACTCTTCCACCATGGAGACAATTTGCAGAACCATGGAATCGGATTCGGAAAGCTGAAGCTCGCCATGATGGGAAATGCTGTATAATTTCACACCCTCTTTGACGATACAGTGCAAAAGGGCAATCTTTGCATTTCCCCTCCCAAGACGCGTTTCATCCTGTATGAGTACGGCTTTAACTTGCTTATCCTTTATAGTTGAAAGAAGGGCAAGGATTCCTTCACGTTCAAGGTCGTAGCCGCTGGCTTGTTCCTTGATGACCTTTATGACTTCAAGGCCCCTGCTGGCTGCAAGGGCTGTCAATTCTTCCTCCTGACGCGCCAGGGAGGTTTCCTGAGTTTCCTTCGTTGTGCTTACCCTGCAATAGATTACTGCTTTCATATTTCCACCCTAACTATAAAAATATTATCAGTCAGCCTGGGCGATCTGAGTGGAATTGAAGCTTTCGGTTATGATTGGAACAATAAGTTCTTCTCCCGCAAGGATTCTGCCGCCGATGATTCCGTTCTCCTTCTCGACCCAGGAAATAAATTCGTGTTTGGAGAAATTATGGCCGTATGACAATTCCTCTGCAAGCTCCCACAAGGATTGGCCTTCTTTTACTGTAACTGTTATGTATTCTTCCTCACCGGATAGATGTCCGGCCATCACCGCCGAGAATATAAGACTTACGGCAAATAAAACCAAAACATAAGAATATCTTTCCCATACTTTTTTCATCGTTCTGTCCCACCCCGCGAATATATGTTCGTTTTTTTCGTTGATTTTATTATAAGGCGAACATTTGTTTCTTGTCAATAAAAATTCGAACTTATGTTTGTACCATGCGAACATACGTGTTATAATCAGTGTAAGAGATTACAGACGAGGTGCGTGAATATGACAAAACTATCGAAAAGGCAGCAAGATATCCTGGGCTTTATCAAGGAAGAAGTTAAGAAAAAAGGCTATCCGCCGTCCGTACGTGAAATCGGGGAAGCAGTAGGCCTGGCTTCCAGTTCAACTGTTCACGGCCATCTGGCCAGGCTCGAAAGCAAAGGGCTGATTCGCCGGGATCCAACAAAGCCGCGTGCAATTGAAATTCTGGAAATCGAACCTGATGCGCATATTCCGAAATACAATGTTATCAATGTCCCCGTGGTGGGTAAGGTTACTGCCGGACAACCGATCACAGCGATTGAGAACGTTGAAGAATACTTTCCGCTTCCGGACAGGCTCGTTCCTTCCGACGAGCAGGTATTCATGCTTGAAGTAATGGGAGACAGCATGATTGACGCAGGCATCCTTGACGGTGATTATGTGATCGTCAAACAGCAGCAGACAGCCAATAATGGTGACATTGTTGTAGCAATGACGGAAGAGGATGAAGCAACTGTCAAACGGTTTTTCAAGGAGCAGGATTTTATCCGCCTCCAGCCGGAAAATCCAACCCTGGAGCCCATCATTCTCCGCCATGTTTCGATACTTGGAAAAGTCATTGGCGTATACCGCCACATGCATTAATAGCCCGCAAGACAGCTGGATTGCAGCCTCCAGCTACGTCGGTTTACCAAGGCAAACGGACTTCCCGGCCGTTTGCCTTTCCATTTCCAAAAATATTACAAAATGAAACAGCAACATTTCAGCCACCTTACAATTGGAAGATTAATACCCACCAAGGGTATAATATAGTATTTTCGAACTATTTTAAATTTATTGAAAATTCGGTATAATAGCACATTTCACTATTAATCTGTTTGCAATATAATTATAGTACAACATGATTAACCTAAGGTCGCTCCATCCCTATTACGACTTTAGGAGAGTGATAAAAAATGTTGACTGACATTCTTTTCGCTGTAATCATTGGAGGTTTTGTCGGAATGGCGGCCCATGTACGAAAAAAAGGAAAGATCGTCATGCCGCGCAGGACGAAGAAATTCATTTATCTCGGTTTTCTGGAAGAAGTGCTGACTGGGTCCATCGCGGCCCTGCTGCTGGTCGTCTCTTCCGGTGCCGGTTCCACTCTCAGGGTTGTGTTTGTTTCCATCATTGCCGGTTTTGGAGGAGATGCGATATTAAGAGGACTGGAGTTTCTGCGGAATGATAAAACCTCCTGATGAAATCAAAATAAAATCCCCCATGCCGGGCCCCCTGGTTTTAGAAGATTGCTTCACTTTTGTCAAGCAGCTTCCTGTGCTTGATTTTCTTTTGTCCATTCGATTCCCCTATCAGGCCATTCTCCCGAAATAGAAAAAACCCTTGATACCAATGGTATCAAGGGTTCACTTCCATTAATACATCTGCATGTACTGCTCGCGCTCCCATGGATGTACCTGGGTACGGAACATATCCCACTCAATTTCCTTTGCTTCGATGAAATGCTCCAGGATGTGCCCGCCAAGCGCAGCGCAAATGACTTCGTCTTTTTTCAGCTGCTCAAGAGCGGCTGCCAATGTTGGCGGCAGGTCGGTAATACCTTCCTCAGTACGTTCCTCTTTGTCCATGACATAGATATTGCGGTCAACCGGAGCCGGAGGAGTAAGCTGGTTTTTGATTCCATCCAATCCAGCCTTCAGCAATACAGCCATCGCAAGATATGGGTTTGCTGCCGGGTCTACGCTCCGCACCTCCACACGAGTGCTCAAGCCGCGTGAAGCAGGAATGCGGATCAGCGGCGAACGGTTTCTTGCTGACCAGGCAATATAGCAAGGCGCTTCGTAACCAGGTACTAGACGCTTGTATGAGTTCACAGTCGGATTGGTCACGGCTGTAAAGCCTTCTGCGTGCTTAAGGGTTCCAGCAATGAACTGGTAAGCCGTTTCACTTAATTGAAGTTTTTCATCTGATGTATCGTAGAAAGCATTCTCGCCATTACGGAATAATGACATATTGCAGTGCATTCCGGAACCGCTCACGCCGAACAGCGGTTTTGGCATGAATGTCGCATGCAGGCCATGCTTGCGGGCAATGGTTTTTACAACAAGCTTGAAAGTTTGGATATTGTCGCAGGCTGTAAGGGCATCTGCATATTTAAAGTCGATTTCATGCTGTCCG
The DNA here is from genome assembly GCF_000986785.1 of Mesobacillus campisalis. Classification (GTDB taxonomy): domain Bacteria; phylum Bacillota; class Bacilli; order Bacillales; family Cytobacillaceae; genus Mesobacillus_B; species Mesobacillus_B campisalis. Next base: position 26,805 of record NZ_LAYY01000002.1, read on the forward strand.
GGAGCAACTTCATGGTGGGATGCTTCAATTTCAAAGCCCATTTCTTCAAGCTCAAGCACGATATCGCGGCGGCAGTTTTCACCAAGGTCTGTTGGTGCAAGGTCGAAATATCCGCCATTGTCATTTAATTCAAGAGTAGGCTCTCCGTTCACATCAAGCTTGAACAGGAAGAATTCCGGCTCTGGTCCAAGATTGAAATTGGTGAAACCGAGTTCCTCCATTTCTTTTAAAATACGCTTAAGGTTGCTGCGCGGGTCACCTTCGAATGGCGTTCCGTCAGCGTTCTGAATATCACAGATCAGGCGGGCAACCTTTCCTTTTTCAGCGGTCCAAGGGAACACTACCCAGGTATCCAAATCAGGAATCAGGTACATATCGGATTCTTCAATCCTTACGAAACCTTCAATGGAAGATCCGTCGAACATCATTTTGTTATCCAGTGCTTTTTCAAGCTGGCTTACAGGAATCTCCACGTTTTTAATCGTACCGAGAATATCGGTGAATTGTAAACGAATGAACTTAACATTATCTTCCTTCGCTAAACGAAAAATGTCTTCTTTTGTAAACTTTGCCATGCTTTCATCTCCCTATGGATAATTAATGGAATCTCGAATTGTCCCCATGCCCGCCATTTCGGTGGAAACGGCCGGCGCGGAGGATCTCTTTGCGGAGGAGCCTCCGTAATTCAGCATCTGATGGCTCGCTGAGGGCTTTTTTTGCTTGTTTATCTTCATTCGCCTTCATCGCGGCCTGCTGCTGTTTGACGCTGTAAATCTGCTTAATTCCTGCGAGATTGACGCCCTGATCAATGAGGTCTTTAATTTCCAGAAGCTTGTCAATATCGTTTAAGGAAAAGAGACGTTTATTGCCTTCAGTCCTTGCTGGAGAAATCAAGCCGTGCTCTTCATAATATCGAATTTGCCTCGCCGACAGGTCCGTCAGCTTCATGACAATCCCGATGGTAAACAGCGGCATATTTCGGCGAATTTCACTTCCGCCCATTTGATTTCTCCTCCTTTCCTTGTTGATGATTTTATTATATGTAATGTAACCTAACATGTCAATTGGATGTCAGATAATCTCACATGAAAATTAATAAAAAAACAGGACAAGCTTCTTGAAATTGTCCTGTAGTATATTCACCTATTTTATAATGATTAAACCTTTTTGAATTAAATTGTCCAGTGCCGTGCATATCGCGGCCTTTACATGGGAATAGGTCAGCCCCCCCTGAATATAGGCAGCATAAGGCGGCCGTGTCGGGCCATCGGCGGTCAGTTCGATACTGGCACCCTGGATAAAGGTTCCGGCTGCCATTATGACATCATCTTCATATCCGGGCATATAGGCTGGGTAGGGTGTCACATGCGAGTTGATCGGGGAAGCGAACTGGATGGCCTGACAGAAGGCCACCATCTTTTCGCGGTCGTTGAACACAACCGACTGAATGAGATCCGTGCGCTCCGCATCCCATTTTGGTGATGAATCCATCCCAAACTGTTCAAGCATCGCAGCCGTGAAAACCGCCCCTTTTAAAGCCTGGCCGACAATATGAGGCGCCATGAAAAAGCCCTGGTACATTTCCTGAAGAGTATATAATGACGCACCTGCCTCCGCACCTATTCCCGGTGAAGTCATCCGGTACGAACACGCTTCGACAAGATCCTGCCTGCCCACGAGGTATCCTCCGGTCTTTGCAAGCCCTCCGCCAGGATTCTTGATCAGCGACCCGGCCATCAAATCTGCTCCGACGTGGCATGGTTCCCTGTCTTCTACAAATTCGCCATAGCAGTTATCGACGAATACAACCACATCAGACTTGATTTCTTTTACAATCCGAACCATTTCGCCAATCTCGGCCACCGTGAAAGATGGTCTTGTCGCATATCCTTTGGAACGCTGGATGCCAATCATTCTTGTTTTATCGGTAATATTTTCCCGGACAGCATCCCAATCGATACTGCCGCTTTCGGTAAGAGCCACTGAGTTATAGGAAATGCCAAATTCCTTCAACGACCCGTTGCCCGTCCCGCGGATCCCGACGATTTCCTCAAGTGTGTCGTATGGCTTGCCCGTTATATATAAAAGCTCGTCCCCAGGGCGAAGAACGCCGAACAGGGCGATCGAAATGGCATGAGTCCCGGAAATGATCTGGGATCTTACGAGTCCCGCCTCTCCGCCAAACACATCGGCATAGATTTTTTCCAATGTATCCCTGCCGATATCATCATAACCATAACCGGTTGAGGGTATGAAATGCGAATCGCTGACTTTGTGCTCCTGGAAACTCTTTAAAACCCGGAACTGATTCTCATCAATCCGTTCATCTATTGTCCGGTGTATCCGTGCGATTTTTTCTTCAACCTGCTGCACAATGGCCTGCAGTGTTTCACCTGATGCTAAATGCTTAAACATGGTGCGCTCCTTATCTCACTGTATATTTCTTTAGCTGTCCTGTTATTTGATGGTCTTTCAGGGCAAATCCCCGGCAGACATACCCATCCTGTTCCTCAGAAAAAGCAAGCTCCCGCAAAATCGTCTCATTTTTCAGCTGGGACAGCAGCTTGCCTTCTCCGGAAGGAATCAGCACATGGAAAGGCTCCATTCCTTCAATGATGGTTTGTTCAATTTTTTGTTTCAGGCTTGAGCGGTCTTCTTCCTCATAGGCGCTGATAAATGCCGTCTCGGATTTGGCTACCGGGACAAAATCCGGGTGCGCAATATCGCGCTTGTTATAGACCGTAATCTGGGGAATCCGATTGACTTCAAGCTCTTCCAGCAATTTATTGACGGTTTTCTCGTGGGAAAAATAATCCTGGTTGGACATGTCGACCACATGCAAAAGCAAATCCGCTTCCTTCACTTCTTCCAGGGTGGAGCGGAATGCGGCAATCAGGGTAGTCGGGAGGTCCTGGATAAATCCTACCGTATCCGTCAGCAGCACCGAAAAGCCACTTGGAAGAATCACTTTCCTTGTCATTGGATCCAAGGTGGCAAACAGCTGATTTTCTTCAAAGGAATCTGCCTCGGTCAGCCGATTGAAAAGCGTCGACTTTCCGGCATTCGTATAACCCACCAGCGCAATCTGGAAAGCCTTGTTTTTTTTGCGGCGCTCACGGTACCGGTCGCGATGCTGGACAATAATTTCCAGCTGCCCTTTGATATCATCAATTCGGCGCCGGATATGCCGGCGGTCGGATTCCAGTTTTGTTTCCCCCGGCCCTCTCGTCCCAATCCCGGCACCGAGCCTTGACAGAGCTGTTCCCTGGCCCATCAGCCTTGGAAGCAAATACTGAAGCTGGGCAAGCTCAACCTGAAGTTTCCCTTCCTTGGAACGCGCCCTTCTGGCAAAGATATCAAGAATAAGCTGGGTACGGTCAATGATACGGACTTCAAGCTCGCGTGCAAGATTCCGGATTTGACTCGGCGACAGCTCGTCATTAAAAATAATTAGGTCGGCCTCAAACTCCTCAACGAGCGTTTTCAATTCCTCGACTTTCCCTTTTCCTATGTATGTGGACGGATGGATGCGGTCCCTTTTTTGCACGACGGAAATAAGAACAGTGCCCTGAGCTGTCTCCGTCAGGGAAGCAAGCTCTTCCATGGAATATTGGAAACGCAAGTCGTCCTCAAGGGTTGTCTGGCACCCTACCAGGATCGCCTTTTCAGAAGCTGTTTTAGGATCCAAAATAATTCCCCCTTTCTTCTTATGTATTCTGTACCCATCATACCAAAAAATATCACCAAGCTAAAATTTCAGCCTCGTCCTTGGTATTTTTGGTTACAGCGCTGAAGCTGGACCGTTATCGAAAAAAAAGATTCCGCACCGGCGGAATCTTCCATTAAGCTTCATCTAGTAAAAGATCATTGCTTCTTAGGGTTATCAATTCATGGCGGTCGTACTGGTTGGTAAGCAGCAGCCTCATGGCTTGTGCCCGAATGGATTTTTCAATGATGTTCCTGATATAGCGGCCGTTCGAAAAGCCGGTAGGCCCGAAGCTTGATTTTACCCACGCCAAATGTTCGCGAAGCCTTCTTTCTGCCTCATGGCTAAGGGTATATTCCCTTTCGATCAGCATTTTTTTGCCTATTTCCATTAATTGGTCAATGTTATAGTCTGGAAAGTCGATGACTAGTGGAAATCGTGAATGCAGTCCCGGGTTAAGAGTTAGAAAATAATCCATCTCCCGTGAGTAGCCGGCAAGGATGAGGATGAATTCATGCTGTTTGTCTTCCATATGCTTGACGAGCGTATCAATCGCCTCTTTCCCAAAGTCCTTCTCTCCGCCTCGTCCAAGAGAATATGCTTCATCGATGAACAGGATCCCTCCTAGCGCCTTCTTTACGAGGTCCCGTGTTTTTTGCGCTGTATGCCCGATGTACTCACCAACCAGGTCTGCCCTTTCCGCCTCAATCAAATGCCCTTTCGACAGCACATTCATTTTTTGAAAAAGCTTGCCAATCAGCCTAGCAACCGTCGTCTTTCCTGTGCCCGGGTTTCCCTTGAACATCATATGAAGGGCTTGTCGCCCGGCCTTCAGGCCCATTTCCTCTCTTTTTTTGTTCACATAGATCCAGGCATATATTTCTTTTATCATTTTTTTCATTTCTTCCATCCCAACCAGTGTTCCGAGCTCATCTTCGATTTCTTTTAAAGCCGCATGCTGGGCTGTGCCTGGTTTGGCCGCCATCTTTGGTTCGGGAGCTTCCTTCGGTGCTGCTTTCCGTTTCTGAGCATTGAGAACAATGCTGATTTGGCCGTTATTATTCATTCGCATCGGCTGGTCCAAAGCTTTTCACCTCTATTCTAAAACACAATGTTCTCATGATGCCTTATGCGATAAAAGCCTATCTTCCATTAAGCCGCAAAGGCAAAGAAATGCGGCCCCCTCCATGCAGGCTGTCATCTTCTTCCGGTTTAGGGAAATAACCGTATATCTATATGTATTCCTATAGCTTACGATTCATTAAAACGATTTTAAAAAAGACGCAATGGGAAGACATTAAAAAAAGCCCGCCATTGCCGGCAGGCTTCTTATGAAATATATGATTGATTATTGTTGCGGATCAAGGTCAATCTGGACATTTTTTTGCGGCGCGAACGTAGAAATCGCATGTTTATAAACAAGCTGCTGTTTTCCCTCGGTTTCAAATAAAACCGTAAAATTGTCAAAGCCTTTGATTTGGCCGCGGAGCTGGAAGCCGTTCAATAAAAAGACCGTGACATTGGTATTATCCTTTCGCAGCTGGTTCAGATACTGGTCTTGAATGTTAATTTGTTTCATTGCAGATCCTCCTTTTTATCTCTACCCTTATGTATTCGCCTTTATTTGGAGCTTTCCTTCAATATATCCGGAAATTTCGGCGATTTTTTTTTCTGCCTCTGCTCCGTCTATCGGCATGGTAAACCATTCCACATTCATTTTGTTTCGAAACCACGTCAGCTGCCTTTTGGCATATCTGCGGGAATTCTGCTTTAAATTTTCAATAGCATCCTCAAGGCCAAGCCTGCCATCCAGATAATCATAAAGTTCCTTATAGCCGATTGCCTGGATGCTTTGACAATCCCTTAATCCCTTGGCATACAACGCTTTTACCTCATCCAGCAGCCCTTGCTCCATCATAAGGTCCACCCGCATGTTGATTCGTTCATAAAGCAGTTCGCGGTCCATCGTAAGCCCTACCAGGCATGTATCGTATAAAAGTTCCGCATCTTGCTGCTCCTGATACTCTGTCATCGTCTTCCCGGTGCAATGGTGGATTTCAAGTGCCCGGATGACCCGGCGGACATTGTTCGGATGGATTCGTTCCGCACTTTCCGGATCCACCTTCCGAAGTTGAGCATGCACCGCTTCTGCGCCTTTTTCATCAGCCGTTCGTTCAAGCTCCAAACGGAAATCCGGATCGGATGGCACATCGGAAAATTGGTAATCGTAAATCACCGACTGGATATACAATCCTGTTCCCCCGACGATCACCGGCAGTTTGCCGCGGCTTGCAATTTCGGCGATTTTTTCACGGACGAGCTGCTGGAATTCCGCCGCCGAAAAGGAGTCTTCAGGGTTTTTGATATCAATCAGATGGTGGGGTATGCCTTGCATCTCGTCTTCCCTGATTTTAGCTGTTCCGATATCCATCCCTTTATAAATCTGCATTGAGTCGCCGCTGATGATTTCACCATTGAACCCGGCCGCAAGTTCAATGCTCGTTTTGGTTTTGCCGACGGCTGTCGGGCCAATCAGGACCAGCAGCTTTTGTTTTTTATCCAAATTCTTCACACTGCCTTTATGTTTATATCATCCATTGTAACCCTGAAAGCAGTTGAACATCAAAATATTATACCCGTAATGCGAATTACCTATTCCTTTCTTCCGTCTTTTTTTCCAAACTCATCCGTAATTTTGCTTTATTTACCACTGTTTTTACAATTGGTTAACGATTCGATAACAATCGACACCTCACCCCCAGATTCGTGTTAATTTTTATAGAAGATTATATAGTGATAACTTAATAATAAGGAAAATGGGTGAAAATTAATGATCTCACAAGCTGAAATTGGCATCGACCTAGGAACGGCTAATACACTTGTTTATAGTAAAAATAAAGGCATTGCTCTTAACGAACCATCCGTTGTGGCCATTGATACGGATAGCAAGAAAGTTGTGGCCATCGGCCATGAAGCGAAAGAAATGATTGGGAAGACACCCGAAAAAATCATTGCTATCCGTCCTTTGAGAGATGGCGTCATCGCGGATTTTGACATTACCACAGACATGCTTTCCCAGGTGATGAAAAAGGCGGCTAAAACGGGAGGCTTTGCTTTGCGCAAGCCTAATGTGGTTGTCTGCACCCCCTCAGGTTCAACCAGTGCCGAGCGCCGCGCCATTCTGGAAGCGGTCCGCAATGCCGGAGCCCGCAAGGTACATATCATCGAAGAGCCCGTTGCTGCTGCAATCGGAGCAGGCCTTCCTGTGGATGAACCAGTAGCCAATGTGGTTGTTGATATCGGCGGAGGCACAACGGAAGTAGCCATCATTTCCTATGGAGGCGTTGTTGCCTGCCATTCCATCCGCATTGGCGGTGACAGGTTTGATGAGCATATCATCCAGTATGTACGCAAAGCTTATAATGTTTTGATTGGTGAGAGGACGGCGGAAAGGATCAAGATGGAGATTGGTTATGCTCCTATCGAGCATGAGCAGCTTGAGATGGAAGTCCGCGGCCGCGACCTTGTAACCGGGCTACCAAGTACCATCACGCTAAACTCCTATGAAATTAGCGATTGCCTGAAAGAATCAATGCTTCAAGTTTTGGAGACCATCAGGAAAACACTCGAAGACTGCCCTGCCGAACTGAGCGGCGACATCGTCGACCGGGGTGTCATCCTCACAGGCGGCGGGTCCCTGCTTAACGGCATGCAGGACTGGCTCAGCAAGGAAATTGTCGTCCCTGTGCATCTTGCGCCCAACCCTCTGGAATCCGTGGCAGTAGGTACAGGACAGGCCCTGAAGTATATCCACAAATTGCAGCCGCTGGCGAAATAGCTGCTATTCAGAAAGCCCTATTTTAAGGTATCGGCCTTTTCATTCATAATCACAACATCAAAAAAGCGCATCCGGCTTCGGATGCGCTTTTTTACATAACCCGCTTGAACATTTTCTCCATCTCGTAAGTGGAGTAATGGACGATGATTGGGCGCCCGTGCGGACACGTAAACGGGTCCGAGGAACGTCTAAGCTCGTCCAGCAATGATTGAATCTCATCGTTGCGAAGATGGCGGTTGGCCTTGATGGAGCCTTTGCAGCTCATCAGGATTGCCGCTTCCTCACGCAATTTCTTGACATCCACCCTTTTCATCGACAAGAGCTGCTCAATCATCTCTTCGATCAGTTCTTTCTCCTCACCACGCGGAAACCACTGTGGATGGGAGCGGACAATATAGCTGTTATGCCCGAAGGATTCAAGGAAGACGCCCACCTTCTCGAGTTCATGAAGGTACTCATCAATCCGGATGCAATCATCAGGTGAATACTCGAATGTCAGCGGCACCAGCATATCCTGAAGCTCGCTTGCCACCTGGCCGACCTTCTCGCGGAAATATTCATACTTGATCCGTTCCTGGGCAGCATGCTGGTCAATGATATACAAGCCGCGGTCATTTTGGGCCAAAATATAGGTTCCGTGCATCTGGCCAATCGGGTAGAGAGGCGGTACACGTGATGAGAAAGCTTCCCTGTCCGTCACTTGCGGCTCTGGCACTGCAAAGGATGCGTCATCTGGGAAGACCTCTGCTCGCCTGTCTTCTCCATACAACCCATTCCTTTGATCCGGTCTTACATCCCCTTGTTCCAGCATTTTACCGCCTGTTCCATTTGCAGGAACACCCTCAGACAGATTCTCCTCCAATGCTCGTTCACGGACTTCCAGCCTGTCACTGGACCAACAGTCAGGAGTAGGAGCTTCGGCTATTGTTGCCTCAGGAAGGTCCTGATCCCAGGCAGGTTCTACAGCAGCATCATGCGTGGCAGGCCCGGACGCCTGCTTTTGCAAGCCGCTGTCTGTCCATGCACCTCCCTGGTTCAAGCTTTGCTGCCAATCAGGCAGGTGCTCGAGCTCAAGGAAGGTCTGCTCCGACTTGGGCTTTTCGGCTTTTTTTGCCACAAAACCAGCCGGAATCAATTCCTTTGTCTTAAATACATTTTTGACCGCTTCCGTGACAAGCTGGTTCAGTTCCTGCTCCTTGCTCAAGCGGACCTCCATTTTGGAAGGATGCACATTGACATCCACCAGCAGGGGATCCATTTGGATATCGAGGAGCGCAACGGGGTAGCGCCCAATCGGAAGCAATGTATGATAGCCTTCCTGGATGGCTTTTGCCAACGCATAATTTTTGATGAACCGGCCGTTGATCATTGTGGAGATATAGTTCCTCGAGGCCCTGGTGACTTCAGGCAGGGTGATCCAGCCGCTGATTTTATAATCGAGGGATTCTGCCGAAATATTCACCATGCTTTTCACCATATTCATTCCATAGATGGCCGCAAGAACCTGTCTAGGATCGCCATTTCCATTCGTGTTCAAAAGCTTGCGCCCATTGTGCACAAGCCGAAGCGACACTTCAGGATGCGCAAGGGAGATGCGGTTGACCACATCGGTGATATTCCCAAGCTCCGTGTGAATCGTCTTCATATATTTAAGGCGGGCCGGGGTGTTGAAAAACAGGTCGGTCACCGTAATGTCGGTCCCTTTGCGGCTGTCGGCCTTTTCAACACTCACGACCTTTCCGCCCTCTATCAACACTTTTGTTCCGGCATCCTGCCCCGTTGACGTCTTCATTTCGAGGCGGGAGACGGAAGCAATGCTTGGCAGCGCCTCACCGCGGAAACCTAGCGTCCTGATCCGGAAGAGGTCGTTTTCATCCTTGATTTTGCTTGTAGCATGGCGCTGAAAGGCGGCAAGAACATCGTCTTCCTCAATTCCATCGCCATTGTCGGTGATCCGGATTTTTGCCATCCCCGCTTCTTCGATCTCGATTTCCACGACCGTACTTCCGGCGTCGATTGCGTTTTCCACCAATTCCTTTACAACCGAAGCAGGGCGTTCGACGACCTCTCCAGCCGCAATCTTGTTCGACAGTGCATCATCAAGCTGCCTGATCTTCCCCATCTTTCTCCCCCCTCCGTAAAAGTATCGTAAGGTTAATTCCTAAGTTTTCGCTGTAATTCGTACAGCATATTCATCGCCTGCAGCGGTGTCATATCAAGTATATCCAGTTCATTCAGCTTATCGAGAACACGTTTTTCCTTCTTGCTGGCCGAGGAGCTTTTCACAGAGGGTACCTCTTCAAAGAAGGAAAGCTGGGCTTCTTCCTCGCTCTTTTCAACAGTTTGCTGCAGTAGCGGTTCCACTTCCTTTACTGGTGTCGGCATGGATACTGGCCCTGCCAAGCCCTCCTTAAAGGAACCGGCTTGTCCGCCAGTTCTCCGGCCGCCTAGGGAAGCCATCTGACTGGACGGCATCCCAGATGCAGTGTCTGTTTTATCCTTGTTTTCAAGTGCCTCAAGGATTTCCGCTGCACGGCCGATCAGCTCGGCAGGAAGTTCCGCCAGCTGCGCGACATGGATTCCGTAGCTCTTATCTGCAGCCCCTTCCTTGATTTTATGAAGGAACACGACTTTACCGTTTTGTTCAATGGCTGAAACATGGATGTTCTTGAGCTTGCCCAATTCCTGGTCCAGGGCCGTCAGCTCATGGTAGTGTGTGGAAAATAAAGTCTTGGCGCCAATTTTATCATGGATATACTCAATTATCGCCTGGGCAAGTGCCATGCCGTCATAAGTGGACGTTCCCCGGCCGATTTCATCAAAAAGAATCAGGCTGCTTTCCGTTGCATTCGCTATCGCATTGTTGGCTTCAAGCATTTCAACCATAAAAGTACTCTGCCCCGAAATCAAATCGTCCGCTGCCCCAATCCTGGTAAATACCTGATCAAAGACAGGCAAAACCGCTTCTGATGCTGGTACGAAACAGCCGATTTGCGCCATGATCGCCGTCAGGGCAATCTGTCTCATATAGGTGCTCTTACCAGACATGTTCGGACCTGTAATCAGCAGAAGTTCCCGTTCGCTGTCCATATAACAGTCATTTGGGACGTATTCCTGCGCCGACATCACTTTTTCAACAACAGGATGGCGGCCGTCCTTAAGGAGAATTTTCCGCTCCTCTGTAAATGCCGGTTTCACATAATGCCGCTGCTCGCTCAGCTCAGCAAAGCTTGTCAAAACATCCAGCTCGCTGACCGCCTTGGAGAGGGCCTGCAATCTTGGGATGAACTCTTTCACCGTTTCCCGGATGTTGACAAAGATTTCGTATTCCAGCTCAACAATCTTTTCTTCCGCCTGTAATATCAGATCCTCTTTCTCTTTCAATTCGGGAGTGATAAAGCGTTCGGCATTCGAGAGAGTCTGCTTCCGCTCATATTGGCCTTCCTGAAGAAGGTGCAGGTTAGCCTTTGTGACTTCGATATAATAGCCAAACACACGGTTATAGCCGATTTTCAAAGATTTGATGCCGGTCTTTTCCCGCTCTTGGCGTTCAAGACTGGCAATCCACGTTTTTCCGTTCCGGCTGGCATCACGGTATTGGTCAAGCTGCCCATCATAGCCATCGCGGATGATATTGCCCTCTTTTACAGAGATGGGCGGGCTTTCGACCAATGCCTGCTCAAGCAGGTCTGTAACCTCTTCGCAGGGATCCAGCTTCTCGGCAAGACGGGCTGCCGCCTCTGCCTCAATACTGTTCAGCGTCTCCTTTAAGACAGGAACCTGCATCAGGGATTTCTTGAGCTGTACCAGGTCACGGGCATTGACATTTCCAAAGGCCACCCTTCCGGCGAGCCGCTCCAAATCGTAGACCTCTTTCAGCTTTTCACGGATTTCATGACGCTCAAAAAAGTGGGAGATAAACAGCTCAACCACTTCCTGCCGCTGCCGGATTCCCTGGACGTTGATCAGCGGACGATTGATCCACTGTTTGAGCATCCGCCCGCCCATCGCTGTTTTTGTTTCATCCAGCAGCCAAAGGAGCGACCCTTTTTTTGCGGTGGAACGAATCGTTTCTGTCAGTTCCAGATTTCGCTTCGAAAAGAAATCAATTTTCATAAATTGCTGAATTTCATAAAATGTGACAGGTTGCAGATGGTCGAGATTTCTTTTTTGCGTCCGGTGAAGATAGTTGAACAGCCTGGCTGCAGAAAGTTTTGCGGCTTCTTCATCCAACCCCTCAAGAAGATTTGTATAGGCTTCGTTTACCTCTGTATTATCTTCATAAGAGATTGCGAGGACAGACCGCTCCGTTAGCTTTTTCTGAAGCTCGTCCGGTGTCGAAGAATCCAGTACCACTTCCTTAGAACCTGACAGGGACAGTTCGTTCAGCACATCATCAAAATTTCCGGCCAGCAGTGTCACCCGGCTTTCCCCGGTCGAAAGGTCGCTGCAGGCAAATCCATATGTACCGCCTTTGAAAGCGGAAACAGATGCAATGAAGTTATTCTCCTTATCATTCAGACCGCGTCCTTCCATCACGGTTCCCGGAGTTATCAGCTGAACAACCTCTCGTCTGACAACCCCTTTTGCTGCCTTGGGATCTTCCGTCTGCTCGCAAATGGCGACCTTGTACCCTTTTTGGATGAGCTGTTCAATGTACCCTTGCGCAGAATGGTAAGGCACCCCGCACATTGGAATTCTCTCCGTCCCGCCGCCGTCACGGCTGGTCAGCGTGATTTCCAATTCCTGTGATGCCTTTATTGCATCTTCAAAAAACATTTCATAAAAATCGCCTAGGCGAAAAAATAAAAAGGCATCCTGATAATCTGCCTTTATCTGTAAGTATTGCATCATCATCGGCGTATAAGCAGCCATTCATAAGTCCCCCAAAAACATGTTTGATCCTTTTCTAAAAATCTATTATATCATACCGGCAGCACTTCTTCAGTGGGGGTTTTCTCCATCGAAATAGCCTCGGTTCCATCTTTATCGCATTCAGCATGGTTTCTGCAAAAAAAAAACTAGGAAGCACAACCTTCCTAGTTTTATCCTATTCCTCTTCGCCAAGCAGGAATTCCGGATTCAAATCTTCGAATTCTTCGTCATCGACATCAAAGCCCCAGTCATCGTCGCAGTCCTCGCACCCATCAGGATTGATGGCGACGCACACTTTTGTTTCGCCAATCACTTCTGTCAGGAATTCTCTCTCCACATGGACAATAATTTTATTGCCATTCGGGGAAATGACTGCTTCGATGCAGTTTGGCTGCTGCAAGACCTGAACAAGGACTTCATGGTCATCCAGGCAATCAGGATCACGGTACTTCAACTTGATGACATCGCAATACGTCACTTTTTCTGTTACGACTTCAGTTCTCGTATTATCATCAAAAGAGTACCAGCAGTTGATTTCATATGAACCGTTGACCTCAACTGTTTTCCCGGACTTTTTCGCCTTATATTTGTGGTTTATGACCCAGCATCCAAGAATGCTGCATGGATCGTGCGGTGGGCAGATCGTATGATTGGACTGGGTAAACTTACGTCCTTTCGCTACGACGGCTTTCGTGATAATCTCTCTGTATTCTCCCATTGCGAGCGAACCCTCCTCAATCTTTTTCACTTCATCCTATGCGGGACAGTAGTCTAGTGTGCGCGAGATTTATCTGTCTCCCGTGTATCAATCAAGGCATATAACATGATATGCCCATAGCCCTGAAAGGTTCCGGAGGAGATCATCAAGGAGAGCTGTTTTACCTGTCCCAAGCTCCTGGAAGCACAGAAAGGCAATGAGTTGGCAGCAACGAAGCAAAAAAAGGTGCCAGGACCTTCCCGATTAGGAAGTTCCTGACACCTTTAGTATCCATATTAATGGCTGCAGTTGCCGCCTTTGGCAAGGGCTGCACCTGTTTCACCGCGAAGGACGTCGCCGCCAGTGGTGCGGAGAATTTCATCTGTTACCGTGTTGGAGATGGTTGAAGCTACAATTTGCAGCAAGTCATTGACATCAAGCTGGGATTCTTTAAATTCCTGGACAACCGGAATTTCATCAAGTTCGGCTTCCAGCTTGGCAATCTTCTCTTCCGTTTTCTTAAGGGCTTCTTCTTTTCCATAATGCTTGTAATTGACGGCCTGCTTTTGCAGTCCTTTAATGGAAGAAATCAGCATGCTGACTTTCTCGTTTTCATGGATATGCGCCTCTGCACGCTTGAAGAAATCAACTTCTTCTGTCTCAGCAATCATTTGCGCAAGCTCTTTTGCACGTTCCATAATATCGTCTTTTGTATATTTCGCCATCCTAATTCACCTCAACCGATTGTAGTTCTTCGACCATTTCCCCGTTTAATGACCATGTTTTTGCATCTGTGATTTTAACTTTGACAATCTTGCCAATCGCTGTTTTCGGACCAACAAAGTTTACCAGCTTGCTCTTGCTTGTATAGCCTGCCAGAACATCCGGGTTGTTTTTGCTTTCTCCTTCTACCAGCACTTCGACCGTTTGGCCCTTATATTTTTTCAGTGCCTCAGCAGACAATTCGTTTACAAGAGCATTCAAGCGCTGAAGGCGTTCTTTTTTCACTTCCATAGGGACATTATCCTGCATTTTCGCAGCAGGCGTACCTTCCCTAGGCGAGTAGATGAAGGTGTAAGCCGACTCATAGCCAACCTCCCTGTATAGGGAGAGAGTTTCTTCAAATTGCTCATCTGTTTCGTTCGGATATCCGACAATGATATCTGTAGTGAGCGCCACATCCGGAATCGCCGCTTTAATTTTTCTGACCAGTTCAAGATACTGTTCACGCGTATATTTACGCGCCATGATTTTCAGGACATCCGTAGAGCCCGACTGGACCGGAAGATGGATGTGGTTCATCAAATTGCCGCCTTTGGCCAGAACCTCAATCAGGTGGTCGTCGAAATCACGCGGATGGCTGGTTGTGAAGCGAATTCTAGGGATATCAATCTTGCGGATTTCATCCATCAAATCACCAAGGCCGTACTTGCGGTCCGTGAAGTCCTTGCCATAAGCATTGACATTTTGGCCGAGCAGGGTAATTTCCTGATAGCCTTGCGCTGCAAGCTGCCGCACTTCATGGATGATCTCTTCCGGACGGCGGCTCCTCTCTTTCCCACGTGTATAAGGAACGATGCAGTAGGTACAGAATTTATCGCAGCCATACATGATGTTGACCCATCCCTTGATATTTCCACGGCGGACTTTTGGAAGGTTTTCAATCACATCGCCTTCCTTGGACCACACTTCGATGACCATTTCCTTGGACATATACGCTTCATGCAGAATATTTGGGAGGCGGTGGATATTATGCGTTCCAAATATCATGTCTACTTGTGTATAGGTCTTGAGGATTTTATTGACAACGGACTCTTCCTGGGACATGCAGCCGCACACTCCAAGAAGCAAATCCGGCTTCTGGGTTTTCAGGTGCTTCAAATGACCAAGTTCACCAAACACTTTGTTTTCCGCGTTTTCGCGGATGGCACATGTATTTAAAAGGATGACATTGGCATCTTCCACTGAATCTGTCGGTTCATAGCCGAGAGCCATGAAAATTCCGGCCATAACCTCGGTGTCATGCTCGTTCATCTGGCAGCCGTAGGTTCTGATATAGAACTTCCTGCCATTCCCCAAACCCCGGAATTCCTCGGAGATTTGGAAATCATCATGGTATTTTACTTCTTCTTTACCGCGTTTCTTGGCATCCTTTAAAGAAGGGGGAACAAATACAGTTTCGAAGTACTTGCTGTAATCCTTGGCGGATTTTTTGTCCGAAGGATTGGCTTTTTGTACTTGCTGGCCTTCAAGGCGCTGATTTTCATTCATCGTTTGATCTCCTTTCGCGAGCTGTTCATCAATAGCACTGCTCAGCAAAACTTTAAACATACAATTAATAATTATAAACGTTAAGGGGCATACAAACAATAACCCATGTCACAGTTCCAGCTATCACCTGAAAAAATTCCATTATAGGCTAGGCAGCTCTTCAATGCCCCTACTTACAATGGCTTCAAGACAAAAGCCCCAATCAAATGATTGGGGCTTTGCAACTTAAACAAATTCCGCTGTCAATTTATCGAAGTATTCCTGGTCAAGCGTAAGGTCTGCATTGGCAAGCGGCGTTTCAGAATAGCCATTGATCATTTCCTGATACGATTTGCGCTCGGTGTTCTGGTAGATCAACCCAGTAACAAGTCCATCATGCTTCATCAATGTCTGCATTGCCAATTCGCGGCTGGATGGATCATATCCTTCAACATCGCTCAGCTTTGTCAGGTTTTCCTTAAACCAGTCATATGTGTTGACCTTGTTGTACGTAACACATGGACTGAACACGTTGATCAGCGAGAATCCTTTATGCTTGATTCCTGCTTCAATCAGGGCCGTCAGATCCTTAAGGTCCGTTGAAAAGCTTTGAGCCACGAAGGTTGCGCCTGCCGTAAGAGCCATCTCCATAGGGGAAATCGCCTGCTCAATCGAACCTTGCGGAGTGGACTTTGTTTTAAAACCAGCCGCAGAACGCGGAGAGGTCTGTCCTTTTGTAAGACCGTAAATCTGGTTATCCATAACAATATAAGTGATATCAATATTCCTGCGGATCGCATGGATGGTATGTCCCATTCCAATTGCAAACCCATCTCCGTCTCCTCCGGAAGCGATAACCGTCAAATCGCGGTTGGCCATTTTGACACCTTGCGCGATTGGCAGGGAGCGGCCATGGATTCCATGGAACCCGTAAGAATTGATATATCCTGAAATACGGCCGGAACAGCCGATTCCGGATACAACAGCCAAATTCTCAGGTTCAAGCCCGACATTGGCAGCTGCCCGCTGCATGGCTGCCTGTACAGAGAAGTCGCCGCAGCCTGGGCACCAGTTTGGTTTTACATTATTACGAAAGTCTTTAAAAGTGGCCATTTAGAACAACTCCTTGCATTTCGTGTGGATTTCATGCGGCAAGAAAGGATTTCCGTCGTACTTTAGGATTTTGTTGATCTTCCCATGGCTTCCGACGTTCATCTTCAGGATGTTTGCCAGCTGACCTGTTGCATTGTTTTCAATGATGGCAACCTTTTTAGCCGATTGGACAAGCGGAAGGATTTCATCAACCGGGAATGGATGGATCAAACGAACTTGAGCATGGTTTACTTTAATTCCATCTTGCTCTAGTCGGCCCATCGCTTCCTCAATCGCGCCTCTTGTCGAGTTGAAACCAACGATCAGAAGGTCTGCTTCCTCATGCGGAGCGTTCTTATGGACTGGATTATTAAATTTGATATTTTCGATCTTGCGCATGCGCTTATCCATCTGTGCGATACGGTTGGCTGCAGATTCGGAAGGTTTTCCTGTCTCCTCATGCTCAACACCGGTCACATGATGGATACCATTCTTCATTCCTGGAATCACGCGCGGTGATACACCGTCTTCTGTTACTTCATAGCGCTTGAAGTATCCTTTATTTTCAATTTCAGGAAGGTCTCCTGACTGCAGTTTTCCGCGGCGGATTTCCACCTTGTCAAACTCAAGCGGCTCAACTGTCTGCTTTCCGAGTGAGAGCTGAAGGTCTGTAAGAACGATGACCGGGCACTGATATTCCTCCGCAAGGTTGAAGGCTTCGGCCGTATCATAGAAGGCTTCCTGGACCGTGCTTGGAGCCATGACAATCTTTGGAATTTCACCATGTGTTCCATAAATCATCGCCATCAGATCGGACTGTTCCTGTTTTGTCGGCAATCCTGTTGAAGGACCACCGCGCTGAGTATCTACAATTACCAAAGGAGTTTCCGTAATCCCGGAAAGGCCAATAGCTTCCATCTTAAGAGATAAACCAGGGCCAGCAGAAGCAGTAAGGGCACGGACACCGCCATAGTTTGCACCAATCGCCATCGTAACGGCAGCAATTTCGTCTTCCGTCTGAATGACAGTACCGCCAACTGCAGGAAGCTTTTTGATCAGATATTCCATGATTTCCGAAGCCGGGGTAATTGGGTAGGCAGCCATGAAACGGCAGCCTCCAGCCATGGCGCCAAGAGCGATAGCATCGTTTCCGATCATGAACAGACGCTTCTGGCCATCTGCCTTGTCAAGCTGCATAGCTCCAACTTTTTCGCCAAGCTTTTCTTTCATATGATCATAGCCAGCCTGAATTGCTTCCATATTCTTGTCGACAACCTGCTGCCCTTTGCGTCCGAAGATTTCCTGTACGACTTCTTCAAATACTTTAATATCAAGGTCCAAAACAGCGCTTGTTGCACCGATGGCAACCATGTTTTTCATTAGAGATGTGCCAAGCTCGGTTGCGATTTCTGTGAATGGAACCGCATACAAAGAAGCTTGTGTATCTTCCGGCTTTTTAGGGTCGAATTTCGTGTCTGCCATGATGACACCATTTTCGTGAAGCTCTTTGTAGTTCACATCAATGGTCTCTTGGTCAAAAGCAACGAGGATGTCCAAATCATCGGAAATGGAGCGGACCTGCGTTGTGCTGACACGGATCTTGTTATTTGTATGTCCACCTTTAATCCTTGAAGAAAAATGGCGGTATCCATACAAATAGTAGCCAAGCCGGTTTAATGCAATCGAAAAAATCTCTCCAGTACTTTCTATTCCTTCTCCCTGCTGTCCTCCAACTTTCCATGAAAGTTGATTGATCATCTCTTACACCCCTTTAGGTACGAAAAAAATATGTAATTATGTTTCTTTCATAAATTGTAGCATTTTTCCAAGTAAATCACTAGACTTACCCAACATTTATTGTATTAAAACCTCTACTTGGACCAATACTAAACGCTTTCAATTCTAGACCTATGCACCAAAAATTGCAACCCTTTCAAGGGAAATATTGACCAAAATACGTATATTTTTTTATTTTTTAGATTTATTATTAAAATTCTTTTTTACACAATGAGCTGTATATTAGAAACCGTAATTTTGCTATCATTTTTCACCTGAAAGCAGCCAATTTGTGAATTCTTCCCCTCTAGGTTGTTATTCCAAAATAACAATATCCTTGACAGCCTGGCGAGCCGCGGCTCCATGCTTCTCAACGCAAAAAAAACCATTCGAAAGCGACTGCAAACGAATGGTTTCTACTTTGTGACTTTTTTCCGGCAGACTATCTGGGCTCAATAATCAGCTTGATGGCGGTTCGTTCTTCCCCATCAATCAGAATATCGGTAAAGGCCGGGATGCAAATCAAATCGACTCCGCTAGGCGCTACAAATCCTCTTGCGATCGCTACTGCCTTGACAGCCTGATTCAATGCACCCGCACCGATTGCCTGGATTTCGGCTGCCCCTCTTTCACGCAGCACTCCAGCAAGCGCACCAGCTACAGAATTAGGATTAGATTTTGCTGAAACTTTTAATATTTCCATTCCTAGCTCCTCCTTATTTTCTCCCCAAACCCGAATGCAAGCTCACACCCAGGATAAGTTTGTTCCACTCTACTATATTCATGGACTTGCGCCTGTATGCAGCACAGGCCCAAAAAAGGAGATAGAGAAAAAAAGAATTGCAAGCCTCGCATGAGTATCTTCCCAATATCTATGATTTCTCTGCAGAAGTCGACTAACCGAAAAACGGGTGATCATCGCTGATGAGCACTCTTTGAATCTTCTTTGCTTTGCCTGTCTTGCTGTCAAGGTCTATTACGGCCCCTGACAGCTGATTGCGGCCTGTTTCGCTCACTTCGAACCTTACAGGCAATGAAGTTAGGAATCGCTTTATAACAGCCTCTCTCTCCATTCCCAGGATGCCCTCATAGGGACCTGTCATCCCCACATCCGAAAGGTAGGCTGTCCCTCCAGGCAAAATGCGTTCATCTGCTGTCTGGACGTGGGTGTGCGTTCCCACCACTGCCGTTACCCTGCCGTCCAAATACCAGCCCATCGCCTGCTTTTCGCTTGTCGCCTCTGCATGGAAATCAACAAATATGATGGGCGTGCGCTCTCTGGCTTCCGCAATCAGTTCATCCGCTTTTTTAAATGGACAGTCAATCGGCGGCAGGAACGTTCTTCCCTGCAGATTGATAATTGCCACTTCATCCTGATTCACTTTTAGATAGACAATTCCCTTCCCTGGAACCTCTGCCGGAAAGTTCGCTGGCCGGACAAGATATTTGGCATCATCAATAAAATCAAAAATCTCCTTCTTATCCCAAGCATGATTACCAAGCGTGACAGCCTGAGCCCCCCATTCAAGGAACTGTCGGTAAATCTTCTCGTTGATGCCCTTGCCGCTAGCAGCGTTTTCGCCATTGATGATGGTAATGGTCGGCCGGTACTTCTCTTTCAGCTTCGACAAGTATTGCTTCACCATATCTCGGCCAGGGGACCCAACAACGTCCCCGATAAATAAAATCCTCATTATTTCCACCCTATCTATTTAGGTTATTTAAATGATTCCTCACCTTTAAGATGAACATTCTTCCATAATTAAAAAAGCGGTGCAAATGCACCGCTTTATTTTGCATACTCAACTGCCCGTGTTTCACGAATGACAGTGACTTTGATATGGCCTGGATAATCGAGTTCGTCCTCGATTTTTTTGCGGATATCCCGAGCCAGGCGGTGGGCCTGGAGATCATCAATTTGGTCTGGCTTGACGATGATCCGGATTTCGCGGCCGGCCTGAATGGCAAATGATTTCTCCACACCTTCATAGGATTCGGAGATCTCTTCCAGTCGTTCAAGGCGGCGAATATAGTTTTCAAGCGCTTCACTGCGGGCACCTGGACGCGCGGCTGATAAGGCATCGGCAGCAGCCACCAGGACAGCAATGATGGAAGTCGGTTCAGTATCGCCATGATGGGAGGCAATGCTGTTGATGACAACAGGATGCTCCTTGTACTTGGTCGCAAGCTCTACACCGATTTCAACATGGCTGCCTTCAACCTCATGGTCAATTGCCTTGCCGATGTCATGCAATAAGCCTGCACGCCTTGCAAGGGTCGCATCCTCACCTAGCTCGGCAGCCAGGAGGCCTGAGAGCTGGGCGACTTCCATGGAGTGTTTGAGGACATTTTGGCCATAGCTTGTACGATATTTCAAACGTCCAAGTATTTTGATCAAATCAGGATGAAGCCCATGGACACCCACTTCGAAAGTCGTTTGTTCACCGACTTCACGGATATGCTCATCCACTTCACGGCGTGCTTTTTCAACCATTTCCTCGATTCTTGCAGGGTGGATACGTCCATCCTGAACAAGCTTATCAAGTGCGAGCCTTGCCGTTTCCCGGCGGATTGGGTCGAAACCGGAAAGAATAACGGCTTCTGGCGTATCATCGATAATCAAGTCGATTCCAGTCAGTGTTTCCAGTGTCCGGATGTTCCGTCCCTCACGTCCGATGATACGTCCCTTCATCTCGTCGTTAGGAAGATTGACAACGGAAACTGTTGTTTCAGCAACATGGTCCGCTGCGCAGCGCTGGATAGCCAGGGATAATAGCTCCTTCGCTTTCTTATCAGACTCTTCCTTCGCCCTGTTTTCGTTTTCTTTGATCATGACAGCGATGTCGTGAGCAAGCTCTTGCTCCGTACGTTCTAAAATGATGGATTTTGCTTCTTCACGCGTTAAGCTAGAGATTCGCTCTAACTCGGATTGCTGTGCGCGTACCATCTCGTCCACTTTGCTTTCCATTTTTTCAATATGCTGTTGTCTTTGGGTTAGAGAGTCATCTTTCTTCTCCAAAAGGATTTCGCGTTTATTCAACGATTCATCCTTCCGGTCAAGATTCTCCTCCTTTTGCAGTAAACGATTTTCTTGTTTTTGAAGTTCATTTCTTCGCTCGCGGACTTCACGTTCAGCTTCCGTGCGAAGTTTGTGAATGTCATCCTTTGCTTCAAGCAGGGCCTCTTTTTTCAATGCCTCCGCATCCCGCTTAGCATCTTCAAGAATCTGTTCTGCCGCATTTTTTGCCCCGGCAATTTTTGCTTCTGCAACGGATTTTCGATAAAAATAGCCAACAACTGCACCGATGATTAGGCCAAGCAAAATGGAGATGATTATTATGAATTCCATCATTTTCACCTCCTCTTGCTATGAACTTTTGTTACGTTTTTTAAAGTGTCGGCATGTATATTGTCAACTAACATCAACATACAGCGCAATGGCTTTTAAACGTTTTTATTACTATAAAAAGTAAAAATATACATTTTTAATTGTAAAGCTGCCTATTTTCATTGTCAAGGGTTTGTCAGATGATAGCGGCAGTTTCACTTCCAGGAGAACCCAACTTATGTACAAGAAAAGCAAAGCCGGCGTTCGGCTTTGCTTTTTTTCCAGAATTAAAGCTCAAATTCTTCCTGATCTTTTTCGTCCTCATTCTCCGTAATCACTTTCTCGCCGTCAAGGGCATAATGGTCACGAATCTTCTGCTGAATTTCCAGAAGAAGGGAATGGTTCTCTTTCAGGAACAGCTTCGCGTTCTCGCGACCCTGGCCAACACGCTCATTATTATAGGAATACCAGGAACCGCTCTTCTGGACGATGTCCAGTTCGGAGGCCATATCGATGATTTCGCCTTCCTTGGAGATGCCTTCTCCGTACATGATATCAACTTCCGCTACACGGAATGGAGGAGCAACCTTGTTTTTGACGACTTTGATTTTGGTCTTGTTTCCGACCATTTCATTGCCCTGCTTCAATGTTTCCGCACGGCGCACTTCAAGACGGACACTGGAATAGAATTTCAGCGCGCGTCCACCTGGAGTTGTCTCGGGGTTTCCAAACATAACTCCAATCTTCTCACGAATCTGGTTAATGAAAATGGCAATGGTCTTGGATTTGTTGGTGGCACCGGACAGCTTGCGCAATGCCTGGGACATCAGGCGGGCCTGGAGGCCGACGTGTGAGTCTCCCATTTCCCCTTCAATCTCTGCTTTTGGAACTAGTGCAGCTACCGAGTCGACAACCAAAATGTCAACGGCTCCGCTTCGGACAAGTGCTTCAGCAATTTCCAAAGCCTGTTCGCCTGTATCCGGCTGGGAGAGCAGCAACTCATCAATATTGACACCCAGTTTTTGAGCATAAACAGGGTCTAGTGCGTGCTCGGCATCAATGAATGCTGCCTGGCCTCCCTGGGCCTGAATTTCGGCAATGGCATGCAGGGCCACAGTCGTTTTACCCGAACTCTCCGGACCGTAAATTTCAATGACACGGCCGCGCGGATAACCGCCGATTCCCAATGCCACATCCAATGCAAGCGAACCGCTCGGTGAAGTCGAGACCCTGCGTTCTGCCTGCTCACCCAGCTTCATAATTGAGCCTTTACCAAATTGTTTTTCTATTTGCTTTAACGCCATTTCTAAAGCAGCTTGACGATCGCTCACTCAATTTCCTCCTTTATTATAAAACGGTCTGGCTATATACCAGAACGATAAACTATTAAATCACTATCATTAATATACCTGTTTTTTTTCCGTTTGTCGAGCAAAAAATCGAACATCCATTCGTTTATTTTGGATGGTAAGTTTTTGATGAAATTGAATTTTCGGGTTGAATTTTAAATGAATACCCTGTTCTGCTATCCTTTGAAACTAGCTTTTCGGCTATTGTCTGATTATTCCGCAGTGCACTGCAACAGTGCTGAAGAGGGATGGAGGACCATTTCTTGACTGGATCCTTAAAAAAGGGCAACCATCTTCTCTATGGACGACCTCTTACACTAATATCCTACCAGAATGGGCCTCCATCACCCCTATGGACGACCTCTTCCACTCATATCCAAACAAAAAGGTCCTCCACCCCCTCCATGGAGGACGCGTTTCACTCTTATTACCTATTAATGGTCCACCATCACCCAATCGCAGCCTCTATCACAATGATCTCCAAAAAAATATCCCCGGCTCTTCCCGGGAGCCAGGGATATTATCAAGTTTTTCTATCAATATTTCAGTGCCTGAATCAGCAGGCTAGCGCCGTGTTTGACGGTCCGTATCCGGTTAATTTCGCGGGTGCCTGCTAGCATCAGTTTCTCGGCCAGCGCTGGCTGCCCCTTTATGAAGAGCCCGACGAAGACCGTACCGGGCGGGTGGCCTTCAAGGGCTTCAGGCCCCGCAACTCCGGTAAAACTGATGCCGGCATCTGCGCCCAGAAGGCTGGCAGCATTCTCGGCAAGCTCGCGGGCACATTCTGCACTAACTGCTCCGTGTTCCGCAAGAGTCTCCTCACGAACGTGCACCAGCTTCACTTTCGCTTCATTCGAATAACACACCACTCCACCTTTAAACACCGAGCTTGCGCCTGGAATCACGGTCAGCTGCTCCTGGAACAGGCCTCCTGTCAGGCTCTCGGCCGCTGCGACAGTCAGGTTCTTTTCTTTTAAAAGCTTGAAGAGCTCTTTCATGAGCGATGTATCATCATAGCCGTAGAAAAACTGGCCCACCCGGCTGAGGATTTTTGCCTCAACCTCATCAATCAGCTGAATTGCTCCTTCTTCCGTAGCATTTCCAGCTGTAAGGCGGATAGTTACCTCGGATTCGCCGGCGAGCGGTGCAATGGTTGGATTGCTCTGCGCCTCTATCAAATCCTCGAGCTGCGCTTCAAGGGCAGCCTCGCCAATTCCGAAGAAGCGCAGCACCCGGGAGACAATTTTTGCCTGGGTGTCCATTTTTGCGGCAATGGCAGGGATGCCATACTTGGCAAACATCGGCTCCATTTCGAATGGAGGCCCAGGAAGAAGCATGTAATAATGCCGGCCGGCAGCCAGGAACATCCCTGGCGCCATTCCATTCTCGTTAGGCAGCACATGTGAGCCTTTAAGGACAAGCGCCTGCTTGCGGTTGTTCTCTGTCATCTTCCGGTTTGCCCTGCTGAAATAGGATTGTATCGACTGCATGGCTGACTCGTCCATTTCAAGGGAGGTTCCCAGATGCTTCGCGATTGTTTCCTTCGTCAGATCATCCTTGGTCGGACCGAGTCCGCCTGTAAAAATAATCAGGCTAGACCTTTCTTCGGCAATCTCAAGCGCCCTTTTTAAACGGTCGGGATTGTCTCCGACCACTGTATGGTGATAAACGTTCACACCAATTGCCGCCAGCTGCGCTGACAAGAAACGGGCGTTTGTATTGGTAATTTGACCCAGCAGCAGCTCGGAGCCGACTGCAATAATTTCTGCATTCATTTTTCCACCCGCCTAATAATCCATTATTTGGAGTTCTTGAATACTGCTTTGTTTTTAATAAAATAATCCCAGCCTGACCATACGGTAAAGAACATGGCGACCCAAAGGGCAATATCGTCAAACGGCAATGAGATCATTTCAAAAATGATGTTGTGGAGCAGCAGGGCGGAAATCGCGATGATCTGCGTCCATGTTTTTATTTTGCCAAGATTGTTGGCCGCAACCACTTCCCCGCCTTCTGCCAGAATGGCCCGAAGACCGGTAACGGCAAATTCCCTGAAGATGATGACAATGACAATCCAGGAGGGAGCCATGTTCAGTTCCACAAGAACGATCAGTGCTGCAGACACAAGCAGTTTATCAGCGAGAGGATCAAGGAACTTCCCCAGGTTCGTAACAAGATTGTATTTACGGGCATAGTAGCCGTCCACCCAATCAGTAGTCGAGGCGAAAATGAAAATCAGCGCCCCGGCCAAATGGGTTGCCGGCATGGTTGCTCCCAGGAAAGTGACTTCTCCCCAATTCAAGGGGGCAAGCATCACAATCAGAAAAATAGGGATAAGAAGAATTCTGGATACAGTAATTTTATTAGGTATATTCATTTGACATCCTCCAAACAAAATATGTCTGCGCCATGATGGTCTTTTTCATCGCGAGAACATGAAGCAAGCGAAAAAATAGTCACCTAAAGCGATGACTATTATTCGCCTTTAATATAACGGATCGTAATGTCCTGCCTGGTGCTGTCCGAAGGGAACTCCAGCTTTTCGCCATTGACCAGGATCTCCGTATCCGGTACGAATCCTACGATTACCGTGGCTCCAGGCTGATTCGTGAAATCGAATTTCTGGCTGTTTGTTCCGTCCGATTTTAATGTGCCCTGGAAGACGGATTTCCCCTCACCATTGCGGATGTCTACCCAGGTTGCACCGGTTGAATTCACAGTCAGCTCGAACTTATCGGCATTTTTAAGTTCGTATGTAGCCTGTCTGCCGCTGGTATTGACGACAGAAAGCTCCTGGGCCGGCTGTTCTTCTTCGGCACCTTCTTCATTTTCTGCATTTTCTTCCGTTTCCTGCTCTTTGTCATTTGCGGCTTCTTCTTCCGTACCGCCATCTTCGCCATTATCATTGGTGCCTGCATTCTCCGGCTCTTCGATAATGACAGGGTTGTTGCCCTCGGAACCTGATTCGTCTCCTCCGCCTCCGGCCTTTTGGACGACAAGGTACCATACAAAGACGACAAAGGCGGCTAGAGCAATGCCGACAAGTACTTTCGGAAGCAAATCCAGAACCTTGGACTTTCCAGGGGACATGCTTTTCCGGGACTGTACGCGTGAAAGCTGTTCCGGCAGGTCATCACTGTATGTAGCAGGTATTTCGTCTTTGTATTGCTCAAATATTTCTTCCGGATCCAGGCCTACTGCCTCGGCGTATTGCTTAATAAATGCCCTGACGTAAAATTTGCCGGGCATCATCGAATAGTTGCCTTCTTCAATTCCGATGAGATATCGTTTCTGGATTTTGGTCAAGTTTTGAAGCTGTTCCAGGCTAAGCCCTCTCGCTTCTCTTGCTTCTTTTAAACGGACTCCTAATTCTGTCACGATAACACCTTCCAATACAATTAAAAATCGAACCCTCCGAAATCCGAATCCGTAAACATATGGTTTTGCTGGACCATATCGTACACTATTTCCTCGCCTTGTTCGTGTCGGAGCTCGATAATATAATCAAAATCGTTGATTGTATATTCCGTATTCTGCACAAATATATCGGGATGCTCCACCACCTTGACGGATGGCATGCGCATGATTTCCCTGACAAGCTGCCAGTGGCGCTCATTGGCCCGGCGCGTCGAAACGATTCCATCGATGATATACAGGTTGTCTGTATGGTACTCATCATCAATCAGCTGGTTGCGGATTGTCTGCTTGAGAAGGGTGGAGGAAACAAACAGCCACCGTTTGTTGGCACAGACACTCGCAGCCACCACTGACTCAGTTTTGCCCACTCTTGGCATGCCTCTGATGCCAATCAGCTTGTGTCCTTCCTGCTTAAACAATTCTGCCATAAAATCGACCAGGAGTCCAAGCTCATCCCGTACGAAGCGGAAAGTTTTTTTATCATCCGCGTCTCTCTGGATATAACGGCCATGGCGGACCGCCATTCGGTCACGAAGTTTTGGCTCGCGCAGTTTAATTACCTTTATGGTATCCATTGTATTTAGGATTGACTCCAGCCTGACGATTTGTTCATCATTTTTGGCAAGGATCAACAAACCCCGGCGCCCTTCGTCAATTCCATTGATGGTAACGATGTTGATGGCAAGCATCCCGAGGAGCGAAGAGATGTCGCCCAGCAAGCCAGGACGGTTAATCTGAATTTCATATTCTAAATACCACTCTTTCTTCTCCATCAAAACCCTCCATCACCCGTTTTTGTCCAGCCAGGCTTGTCCCCGGCTCCTAGCCGTATTCTTTGTTTCTATAATATATGATTTTATTGGAAGATGAAAGAAAAAGGAATAGAAAAGCGGAGGCGCCTTGCCAGCTCCGACAGGCGTAAGACGCACCTGAATAGAAGGCGTTTTTTGCTTTCCATTCAGGGGTGGCTTATGATGCTCCCTTCCATAAACCTAAAAAAAGAGAGGCACATAGCCCCTCTCCTTCTATTGGATTTTACTCAGCCATTATTTTGGACTAGTTTGACCATCATATTGGCAATTGCATGCTGCTCTTCGGGACTGGCCACAGACCAAAGATCAGCAAGGACCTTTTCCTGCTCATTCTTCGGGTCTACATTTTTAGCCAGATAATCCCCAACCTGATACGCAATATCAGAGATGACTCCATTGCTCATTCCCTGGCTTTGCGCCTGGTCAAGACGGCTGCCCAAAAATTCTTTCCATTGTCCCCAGTTATCCAAAACAGACATAGTGTGAACCTCCTTTTAAAGTGTTCAAAAATAGTGTGCTTTAGCTGGGGGGAAAATATACACGGCCACAAAATCGTAAAAATTGCTTTTGGCAGAAAGTATTCCTAAACATGCCAGCCGCCATTGATGGAAAGGGTCTGACCGGTTATGTAGCCAGCCTGCCCGGAAAGCAAAAACAGGGCTCCATTGGCAATATCCTCGGGCTGGCCGAGGCGGGACAGCGGAATCTCTTCTTTCAGCACGGCAAGTTCATCCGGAGAAAAGTCCGAGAGCATCGGCGTTTCGATAGCACCCGGGGCAATGGCATTCACCCTGATTCCAGAGGGGGCAAGCTCTTTGCTTAACGCTTTGACGAAGGCCAGCTGAGCTCCCTTCGCTGTTGAATAGGCCACCTCATAGGCTGCGCCCGTCTGCCCCCAAATCGAAGAAATAACCACGATGCTGCCGCTTTTTTTTGACAGCATTTTAGGCAGCAGCTCCTTTGTCAGCAGCATAGGCGATGTCACATGTACCTGCAGCAGCTTCTCTGCATCAGGTTCTTCAAGGTCCTGCAGCAAGCCATATAGTGCATTCCCTGCATTATGGATGATGGCATCCAGGCTATAGATTTGCGAAGCCAGCTTTTTATAGCCTCCGCGCTCAGACAGGTCCGCCTGCACAGGGATATACTCCCCGCCAAACCCCTCTAGCCGCTGGAGCAAGCTTTGAGCCCCTTGATGATTGGAGTGGTAATGCAAGTACAGCGAATATCCCTCCTCCGCCAGCCTGAAGGCAATGGCCTGGCCAATCGCGCCGCTCGCACCGGTTATGAGTATAAATTTTTTCATCTTTTCTCCCCTGTTTCATATTAAAAAAGCGCCGGCAAATGAACCGGCGCCTTCATTCTTATTTTTTAGGGACTACCTGGCAGACCGTGAACCTCTTTTCATCAATAAGGCTGGAGGCAGCCTGCCTGATGTCGTCCAATTTTATGCTTTCAAGCATCGGGACAACATCGAACAAGTCCATTTCATTAAAGGCATAGCGGGTAAACTGGTTGGCAATATATTCAGGCGAATTGATGGCCCTCAGGAAATTTCCGATTTTTTTCTTTGTTGCCCTGCCAAGGTTTTCTTCGGTAAAATTGGTGCCTGTTTTGGCAGCAAGCAGCATGGCCGTCAGATTCTCGGCAAGCTTCCCGGCATCAGGGGTATCGCCTCCGACCATGGCGAAGCCAAAACCCTGCTCCTGGGTATAATCATAGGAGAAGGAATCATCAATCAAGCCCTCGCTATACAGCTCCGAGTAATGGCGCGAACTTTTGCCGAATAAAATATCCAGCATAAGATTGACCGAAAGCTCCCATTTCAGCATCTCCTTGCCGGACATCTCTCCAGAAGGCGCCTTGATTCCAACGAGGCATTTCGAAGTCTGGACATTCATTTCCAATACCTGCTTCTTTTGTGCCACTTCCTCGATCTCCGACTCGAACCGGCGCTGGATTTCCGGTTTATCCGTATATTCCTTTTTACTCTGATTTTCTTTTATCTGCTTCATGACCTCATTGGGATCAACCGGCCCGACAACAAACAGCAGCATATTGCTTGGGTGGTAGAACGTTTCATAGCATTCATACAGCATGTCTTTTGTGATATGCGAAATCGACTCGATCGTCCCTGCAATATCGATGCGGACCGGATGCTCTTTATACATGTTTTCGATGGCACCGAAATAGAGGCGCCAGTCCGGATTGTCGTCATACATGGTAATTTCCTGCCCAATGATACCCTTTTCCTTCTCAACCGTCTTTTCGGTAAAATAAGGCTCCTGGACAAAATCCATCAGCGTCTCAAGGTTTTGCTCCACCTGGGAGGTGCTTGAAAATAAGTAGGCAGTCCGGGTGAACGATGTAAACGCATTGGCGGATGCGCCCTGCCGGCTGAATTGCTGGAAAACGTCGCCATCTTCCTTTTCAAAAAGCTTGTGCTCAAGGAAGTGGGCAATTCCATCCGGGACCTTCACATACTCTTCTTTCCCAAAGGGCTTGAAATGGTTATCAATGGAACCATACTTTGTCGTAAAAGTTGCATATGTCTTGTTAAAGCCTTTTTTCGGAAGGATATAGACATCGAGGCCATTGCCCAATTTTTCATAATAAAGTTCTTCCTGCAGCTGTTCAAAAGCAATCTTCTCCATTATTTCCCCGCCTCCATTCCGGTTAAAAAGTAAATGGTATCAAG
Organism: Mesobacillus campisalis; assembly: GCF_000986785.1. Taxonomy (GTDB): domain Bacteria; phylum Bacillota; class Bacilli; order Bacillales; family Cytobacillaceae; genus Mesobacillus_B; species Mesobacillus_B campisalis. Next base: position 56,643 of record NZ_LAYY01000002.1, read on the forward strand.
GTTGACCTTGTTGGCAACGGCGATGATGTCTTCTTTTGTGGTCTGCTGCATGCTTTGCATCCATTGATCGAGCGGCACATGGGCCTTCGACACCACGTTATGGTAGATGACCTCCACTATCCCCCTGGCAGTATCAAGGGTTTCGAGCATTTGATTTTCAATCACCGCTTTGGTCTGCTGAATTTCTTCTTCGCTGAAGTCTCCTGATTTCATCGCTTCCATTTGTTCTTTAATGATGTCGACAGCAAGTTGGAAATTTTCAAATTCAATTCCCGACATGACCATCATCAGCCCTTTATGGCTTTCAAGCCGGCTCGCCACATAGTAGGCCAGGCTGTTTTTTTCCCGCACATGGTGAAATAGCTTGGAATGGGAAAAGCCGCCATAGATTCCGTTAAAAACCTGAAGGGCATAATAGTCTTTATCGCCGTATTTTACATTCGTCCTGAAGCCGATGTTCAGCTTTCCCTGCTTGACGTCCTGCGGCTCCTTCACCACTTTTTCTTCCTTCCGGATCCCTGACAGCAAGTTGGCCTCAAGCGGCGTTCTTGGAGCAAAGTCAAAAAGTGATGCCACTGCTGCTTCCACTTCTGCTTCAGCAACATCTCCTATCACATACAAATCCAGTTCATCCTGGGCAAACGCCTGCTGATAATAGCTGTATAAATCCTGGGCGGTGATGTTGTCTACATCATCGAGTTCACCGTTCACGTGAAGAGCATAAGGCTCACCGGCACACATTTCCTCCACCAGGCGGTGGCTGGAGTAGCGCATTTTATCATCATAGACAGATTGAATCCTCTGTTTCAGCGTCCGCTTTTCATTTTCCACTGTCTCGCTGTCAAATGAACCATTTTGGGCCAGCGGGTTTAGAAGGATATCAGCCAGAAGCTCCAGCCCCTTGGACAGCAACGGAGTCGGGTCACTAAGGAACTTCTCATTGGCAATTTCAATGGAAAAGGACAGGATCTGGTATTCCCCTTTTTTGGCAACATCGACAAATAAATTGGCACCATACAAGTCGTCAAGGTAAGAGCGCAGCTTTTCAGTTGTAGGATAGGCGGCTGTACTGCTTTGCAGGACATGCGGCAGCAGCGCGCGCTTTGTCACACCTTCCTTGTTCAGCGGCGCTTTCATCTTCCATACAATAGTGTTGGTTTTGAATTTATCGCTTTTGACAATATGAAGCTTGTAGCCATTCATTTCTTTTACTGCTTCCGAAATCACTCCCATGAGCGTCCTCCTTTTAACCATGCCTTCGATCAAGGCCGTCATCCTCCTTACGGGAGGTACATCTGGCCGGCTATAGGCACCAGCACAGAATCCATTCTTTTGTTCATCTTATGTATGACAATGAAATGTTATATTTTTATCTTTGCCTTTGGCAAAAAATCCTATTCTCACTATACCTTCCAGTTTCAGTACTTTACAAATAAAAAGGGCTCAAAATAAAAAACTCCCTGTGAGGGAATTTTTTTATTTGGGAATAGGCCTCTCCTATAAGGGAATTAAGGTCCGGAATAGTCCGTGATTTCCTGCTACACCCTGGCTGCTGCCATCTCCCTTAAAGCGATTTCCCTCCGGTTGATATAAGACGAACCATTGTCAAACAAGGCCCGATTTTTGCCCTCGCTCTTCGCAGTGTATAAAAGCTGGTCGGCACTGTACAAAAGCTGGTCAGCAGAGTCATAAGGCTGCTTATGTGCTGCCCCGAAGCTCATTGTAACTTTGAGGCTTCCCGACGGCCCATCCGGCCGGTCGAGCCGGTCATAAAGGTTTCGGAAAAAATCCTGCAGCCCTTCTTCCCCAAGATCCGGCAGCAGAAAAGTGAATTCTTCACCACCGTAGCGAAATGCCTGCCCGCCGTAATTGCCAGCCAGTTCCCTGAACAAACCGCCAATCCCTTTCAGCACTTCATCCCCCATCATATGTCCGTAAAGATCGTTCACGCACTTAAAATAATCGATATCCCCAATCACCAGGATGAATGGCTTATTTCCGGCCGCCTGTATCCTCAGCTGCTCCTGGAAGAAACGATGGTTATAGAGTCCGGTTAAGTAATCGGTAATCATTTGTTCATGAAGGAATTCTTTTTGTCTAATGTGCTTCCGCTCCCGGATGACAATCATGGAACCGAGCAGGCCGACAATCCAGACAAAGCAAAGGCTGACAAAAAAGTGGAACAGAAGATCAAAAGGATGCACAGGCTCGGACCACAAAACGGCACAATATCCGGCACTGATAGCGAGGGAGGAGAGGATTGCCCCTTTGGTCCGCCAGTAGATGGTCGCATGCATAATGATAAGGAAGGCAATCGGAAAGAGAGGACTTGCTGCCCCGCCCGCTAGGACAAGCAGCCAAATAAAGGCCACAAAGTCGAACAAAATTCCGGTTTTAGCGATTACTGGAAAGTAGGCCTTTTCTTCGGAGAGACGATAAAGAGCCATTTGGGCAATCGCCATATAACCGATCGACATTGCCAGCAAATAAGGAAAGGTGGCATGGCTGAAGGCGAGACGCTGTGATAAAGGCGGAAAGTAAAACATTAGAACAGCGGCAACCGCAAAAACCCATCTCAGATAGGAGAAGATTTTCTCAGTCTCAAAATCATCCATATACAAGGATAGCTTCATAATTTATGACCTCATATCCAACTGTTATATTTAGCCATTTTTATTTTATCATAATTGTAAAGGATCATTTTATCAAAATATCTAATTTTTCGTGGAATTTTGAGCATTTCACCATCCAGGATAACTTTTTTTAAAAGGGTTTTTAATCACTGGGCTTGGGGTAAAAGCAAATAGCCTGGGTCAAAGCCCAGGCTATTTGCTTTACATTATCTTTTTCCTGAATCAAATGTTTCACCGGCCGCTTTAGGTGCCTGTGATGATTTGGAGAACACAACCAAAGCAATAAGTGTGACAATGTACGGGAAGGTTTTCAATAGAATCGGCGGGAAGACAGCCAGTTCAGGGATAACCTGGGAGACGTTGGCGATGGTGCTGGCAAATCCAAAAAAGAAGGTTGCTGCAAGAATCCCCAAAGGTCTCCATTGTCCAAAAATCAAGGATGCAAGCGCCAGGAACCCTAGTCCCGAAACGGTACCAGTAAATTCACCAGCATAGGTCACAATGATCAGTGCTCCGCCCAAACCGGAAAAAGCACCCGAAATCAATACGCCGCTGTAGCGGATTCTTCTAACATTTACCCCCGCAGCTTCTGCAGCTTGGGGATATTCCCCGCAGGACCTTAAGCGCAATCCAAATTTGGTTTTATACAATACAAAGGCGCTGATAATCAGGACCAATAAAATAAACCAGGTGGTTGGATACGTCTTTGTAAAGAATAGGTCACCGATAATGGGAATCGAGGATAAAACCGGAATATCAGACGGAGAAAATCCGCTTGTGATCCGAATGTTTCCGCTCCCTGTAATATTTCGCGCAAGGAAGACCGTCAAGGCTGTGGCAATCAGGTTGATCGCCGTTCCGCTGATAATCTGGTTGGCGCTTAAGTTGATGCTGGCAAAAGCATGCAGCACCGAGAACAAAAGTCCTGCCAATGCAGCCATAATCAACCCTGCCCACAATACCATGGTGTGATTGGACCATACTCCCTGAAGATAATAAATTGTCAGGGCGCCCGAGAAAGCGCCAATAACCATCAGCCCTTCGAGTCCAATATTGACAATACCGCTTCGCTCACTAAACAGGCCGCCTAACGCTGTAATCAGAAGAGGAATGGTAAATATGATCGCATAAGGAAATATCTGCTCAATGATTGTCCACATCTTTGGATTCCCCCTTCTTGACATTAGGGACAACTACATCCTGCTCTTTAGAAGCTGGCTTCCAGAACTTGCGAAGAAAGCGCTCGATCAGGATGCTTGTAGCAGCGAAATATATGATGATCGCAATGATGGTATTGGCCAGTTCCGGTGGAATCTCCGTCATCGCATTCATGAAGCCTGTCCCGGAGTAAAGGATTCCGAAAAGGATGGCGGCAAAGAAAACTCCAATCGGCGTGTTCGCACCAAGCAGGGCAACTGCAATTCCATCGTACCCTTGGGTTGGCAGGATTCCGATCTGGATGCTGGACGCATTTCCAGTATACAAAGCAACCCCGCCGATACCGGCAAGACCTCCGGAAATAAGCATGGAAAGGATTATGTTCCGATTGACCCTCATCCCTGCATACTCAGCTGCAAACCTGTTGAATCCAACTGCTTTTAATTCATATCCGAGCGTCGTCTTATTGATGATAAAGGCAATAATGATGGTCGCGATGACAGCCAGGAACAAACCAAGATTGATATAGGAACCATCAAACATGTCTGACAGGAATGGAGTCCTTAGAGTGGCCGAGTCCGGAAGCTTCCTGGATTCAGTCTCAAGGAAATCCCCCTTGAAGTAGCCTGGAACCACATAATAAACCGTCCAGTAGGCAATCCAGTTCATCATGATGGTGGATACTACCTCGTGAACATTGAACCTGGCTTTAAGCAATCCGGGAATAAAGGCCCATAGGGCACCGCCAATGAGGCCGGCCAGAACCATTACAAGAAGCAGCACCGGCCTTGAAAGATCATAAGTCAAACCAATTGCCGTGGCAAGAAGGCCGCCGATTAGCATTTGGCCTGAAGCTCCGATATTAAACAGTCCCGTACGGAATGCAAAGGCTACGGAAAGCCCGGTAAAAACCAATGGAGTGGCTGTTGCCAATGTATTCCCGATTCGCTCGATATTCTTAAGGGACCCTTGAAAAAGGTAAGAATAGCCCTCAATGGGATTGCTCCCGATAACAAGCATCAGAATTCCGCCCGCTATAAGTCCCAATATAATGGCGATTATTGATACGATGGTATTCCTCATACGTTTCTCTCCTTGCCTACGCCTGCCATCATAAGTCCTACTTCATTTTCGTTAGTTTCGGAGGCCTTCACTTCACCAACAAGCTCCCCATTGTTCACGATGGCAATCCGGTCTGATAGTTGCAGCACCTCATCCAGTTCCAATGATACAAGAAGGACGGCTTTGCCTTTATCACGGTGCTCTATTAATCTTCTATGAATGTATTCAATCGACCCTACATCCAATCCCCGGGTTGGCTGGACAGCGATCAACAAATCAGGATCCAGCTCAAGTTCCCTGCCGATAATCGCCTTCTGCTGGTTTCCTCCTGACAGGGTCCTGGCAATGGAAGCGGCTCCTTCTCCCGAACGGACATCAAAGTTTTGCAGGATGTTTTTTGCGTACTTTCGGATTGCCGGCATATTCAGCAGCCCATATTTGGAGAATGGCTGTTTATTATAAACTTCCAATACCATATTCGACTCCATCGTATAATCAAGAACAAGCCCGCGCTTCTGGCGGTCTTCCGGGATATGTCCCAATCCCTTTTGGATGCGGCTCTTGATTGGAAGATTGGTAATCTCTTCACCATTCAGAAAAATCCTTCCGGCCTCTACCTTCCGCAGTCCTGTGATTGCTTCGACAAGCTCCGATTGGCCGTTCCCGTCTACTCCGGCGATGCCCAGGATTTCCCCTTTTTTCACTTCAAGCGAGACATCTTTTACGCCCAATACTTTACGGTTATTTTTAACAGAAACTCCATCTATTTTAAGTACAACATCACTTGGTGTACTTTCTTTCTTATCCACTTTAAAAGAAACGTGGCGGCCAACCATCATTTCAGCTAGGCTTGCTTCACTGGCCTCGGCTACATTCACGGTCCCGATGGACTTGCCTCGGCGTATAACTGTACAGCGGTCTGCAACAGCTTTGATTTCCTTTAGCTTATGAGTGATAATAATGATCGATTTTCCTTCTTTAATCAGGTTTTTCATAATTTTCATTAGTTCCTTGATTTCAACTGGTGTCAACACAGCAGTCGGTTCATCGAAAATCAGGACCTCTGCTTCGCGGTAAAGCATTTTCATAATTTCAACCCTTTGCTGCATACCGACGGAGATATCCTCAATCTTTGCGTGTGGATCCACGTTCAAGCCGTAGTGCTTCGATAATTCTGCAATCTTTTTCGCCGCTGAATCAATATCCAGCACCATGCCCTTTACAGGCTCACTGCCCAAAATAATATTTTCTGTGACCGTAAAATTGTCTACAAGCTTAAAATGCTGGTGAACCATGCCAATCCCAAGCCGGTTGGCAACGTTTGGATTTGTGATGCGGACTTCTTTTCCATCAACCTTGATCACACCTTTTTCAGGCTGATACATTCCAAACAAAACGCCCATCAAGGTGGATTTTCCTGCTCCGTTCTCTCCCAAAAGTGCGTGGATTTCCCCCTTTCTCAACGACAGGGAAATATTATCATTCGCTACGATACCCGGAAATTCTTTTCGGATATTCAACATTTCAACAACATAACTCATAGCAGCACTCACCTTTTATATAGACTCAATATTCCCTTCATGCATAGGGAGTCCCTTATCACGATCGAATGACGAGGAGATTGCAGTAAGAAAACTGGCTTTTCCTGTGCTTCTATTCCATTGATTGATAGAAAAAGAGACGGAAAGAAAACCGTCTCTTATGTGCACTGGTTACTTCAACAGGTCGCCTTGTTCGCCGGATACTTTGATTTCATCCGATTTAATTTTTTCGTATACTTCCTTCACCTTGCTGACAGTATCGTCGCTAAGGTTAGGATTTTCTTCAGGCAAACCGATTCCATCGTTTTTCGCATCGAAAGTCAATGTTTCGCCGCCCGGGAATTTTCCATCAAGCTCTTGCTGAATCATGTCAAATGCAACTTGGTCGAGCTTCTTCATGGCAGAAGTCAGGATAACAGATTTATCGCCTTCATAGATTCCATCCTGATACTGGTCAACGTCAACACCGACGATCCACACTTCTTCCCCGCCCTTAGCACGGGTTTTTGCTTCGTTGATTGCTCCCACACCTACACCGCCAGCTGCCGTAAAGATGACTTTAACGCCGCGGTCATACATTTGCGCAGCGATTTGTCCGCCGGCAGCCGTATTGTCGAAAGATCCTTGGTAGATTACGTTTTCAGCCTTGATTGAAACGTTTGTATCGAGGTTTTCATTGGCATACTTAAGGCCTTGCTGGAAGCCCCAGTTGAACTTTTGTACAGCAGGGATTTCCATACCGCCGATGAAGCCTGCTTCGCCTTCCTTCATTTCAAGGGCAGCAGCTACACCAGCAAGGAAACCAGATTCATGCTCTGCAAAGAACACGGCAACTGTGTTATCTTTTACAACTGGCTTAAAGTCTCCGGAATGCGGGTTTCCGTCAAGAATGACAAATTTGGCATCTTCATATCGATCCTGGGCTTGAAAGATAGCTGTTTCAAATTTAAAGCCTGGTGCAACAATGAACTTATAATCTGCATCATATAAGTTTCCAATTTCCTTAAGATATTCAGCTTCTGTTGTCCCAGCAGGTTTAAGGTATTTAGTAGTTACGCCAAGCTCGTCTTCTGCCTTTTTAATCCCTTCCCATGTACCTTGGTTAAAGGATTTGTCATCGATTGTACCGGCATCAGTAACCATACCCACTCTAAGGTCCGCTTTTTTTCCTTCACCGTCACCAGTAACTTGTTCACCAGTACTGCCGCATGCAGCCAGCATGGTGCTTGCTGCCAAAAGCAATGACAAGACTAAACCAGATTTACGTTTTTTCAAGGTTTGTACCCCCTAGGATTTTGTTCGATTTAGTAGAAATGGAAGAAATCAACAGGGTAGCGCTTTCACGCCTGAAAAAAAATTATATTCTTTTCCTCAGGACATGAAAGCTGAACTTATCGGCTTTGAAATAATTGACAGAATATAGGATTGGCACATCCATTTCATCAAAATGCATCTGCTTCAGGACAAGCAGTGCAGTTTCCGGCTCACATTCGAGGATCGGCGAAATCTTGTCATGATAGCCAATTGGTTCGATTTGTGCAACCGCGTACGCAATTTTGCGCGATGACCCTTCTTCGAGCATTCTAAAGATTGATTCCTTTTCATAGGATATCAGGTCTGGCAAAATCTTGAATGGAATTTTGTCTACACAATAGACGACTGGCTCCCCATTGGCTGTACGCACACGCTCAATCACAATCATTTCCTCATCCTGTGAACACCTGAAACGGCGGACATCTTCCTCTGTCGGCCCAGTAACTGTTGAATCAAGAAAGACGGTTCCAGGTTTCATTCCAGCCTGTTCAATCATGTTCGTCACACTGTTCAGCTGCTCAATGCCCGATGTAAACAGCGGCTTTGAATTCACAAAAGTTCCAACCCCATGCCGGCGAATTATTACGTTCTCTTCTTCGAGTATCCGCAATGCCTCCCTCAAGGTTGCCCTGCTTACACCCAGCTGCTTGGCAAGATCGAATTCAGAAGGCAGTTTTTCTCTTTCTTTATAAACTCCATCCTGGATATCCTGCTTGAGCCGATCAATCACTTGCAAGTAAAGGTGACGATTATCTGATTTGATTGACATTGGCAATTCCTCCAACCTTTTCTTCCAGACATCAGACTTCTGATGTATTACATTCCTACTAATCGAAATTAATATATCATTTTTTTATTTATAAATAAATAGACTTTCAACATTTTGTCGAAAAAAGGAAGCAAGAACCTTTATAGAGCCATTTCTTTCTCTCCTTTTTAGTTATTTTTGATATAATAATAGGATGTAAGCGCTTTTAATGATATGTCCTAAATGACTCATCACATGACTTTTGACCTATTAAAAAAGAAAAGCGCAGTCGCCTTGCTCGTTAAGGCGTTTGCGCTTTTCTTGTCATGAACTGGCTTCTTCATTTTTGGAGACGAGCACGGTGCGTGGTTTGCTTCCCTCGTATGGACCGACAATGCCCCTTTGCTCCATCTCGTCGATCAGGCGCGCTGCGCGGGAGTATCCAATCCTGAACCTGCGCTGGAGCATAGACACAGACGCGGTCTGCATTTCAATGATGAGTTCTACTGCATCGTCATACAAATCGTCATCCACTTCTCCTGTTGTCTCAGGGATATCCTCAGGAATCATCTCATCCTGGTATTGCGCCTTTTGCTGCCCAATGACGAACTCGACTATCTCCTCCACTTCTTCATCGGATAAAAATGCACCCTGCACCCGGACAGGCTTTGATGCACCGACAGGAAGGAACAGCATGTCGCCGCGGCCAAGAAGCTTTTCGGCCCCGCCCATATCGAGAATCGTTCTTGAATCGGTTGCCGATGAAACCGCAAACGCGATCCGCGATGGAATATTGGCTTTAATGACACCGGTAATTACATCAACGGAAGGACGCTGTGTGGCTATGATCAAGTGAATGCCCGCAGCACGGGCCATTTGGGCCAATCTTGTTATCGAATCTTCGACATCGGATGAGGCGACCATCATCAGGTCGGCAAGCTCATCAACGATGACGACGATGTATGGCAGCAGAGGCTGATTGGCTTCTTCCTCGGCATTATGCCTTTTTACGTACTCATTGTATCCTTCGATATTCCTTGTTCCCGTATGCGAGAATAGTTCATACCGGCGTTCCATCTCGCTGACAACCTTTTTCAGTGCCTGGGAAGCTTTCTTGGGCTCTGTAACCACCGGTGCGAGCAGATGGGGAATTCCGTTATACACATTCAGCTCGACCATTTTAGGGTCAATCATCATCAGTTTCACTTCATGAGGCTTTGCCTTCATGAGGATGCTTGTAATAATTCCGTTGATGCACACACTCTTCCCGCTGCCCGTAGCTCCGGCTACAAGCAGGTGGGGCATCCTGTTCAGTTCGGCAAGCACTGCTTCACCGGTAATATCCCGGCCAAGGCCGATTTGCAGCTTGGCGCCAGGTTTATTCTGATGTCTGGCTTCAAGCACTTCCCTAAGGGATACCATTGCCACTTCCGAATTTGGGACTTCAATCCCGATCGCCGATTTTCCGGGAATCGGCGCCTCAATCCGGATATCCTTCGCAGCCAGCGCAAGGGCCAAATCGTCCTGAAGACTTACAATCCGGCTTACCTTAACACCTACATCGGGATGGACCTCATATTTTGTTACGGCTGGACCAAGATGAACCTGTGTGACCCGTGCCTTAACGCCAAAACTTTGGAACGTGCGCTCGAGCTTTGCCGCATTCGCATGGATTAATTCATATTCCCCGCTCTGGTCTGTTTTATTGGAGAGCTTGAGCAGGTTTACAGGCGGCAGCTCATACGCGGCATTTTCCACTTCCGTGAAGGCAATCGGAGGGACATTTTCCTCCTCTTCCACATCATCCACGCTTTTGCCATCCTGTTTTTTGGTCTTGCTCTTCTCTCTGTTCTCTGCCTGGCTCTTATCATGCGGAACAGCGGCCGACGCCGCTTCCTTATCCTCTTGTTCAGGATAGGCCCTTTCCGCAAAGCTGGAAATGATTGGCTCAGATGGTTCATATTTTTCCTGGTCAGTCTCTCGCTGAGCCGGGGAAGCAGGAGCAGTTGGAACTGCGGCTTTCTCCTGCTGTTCGATTTTCTTCGCTTCCGTCCGCTCAGCTTTTTTCCGGCTCTGGTTTTCCTGCCACATCTTCATGTCCTCAATGAATGCTTTCCACTGTCTTGCAATGAAAGATCCTGTCCCGGTGATCATCTTTCCGGCTGCATCCCCGAAAGTCCGGCCGGTGATAAGGATGATTCCAATCAGGATGGCCACAAAAGCAATCAGCTGGGAGCCTGCCGCATCAAACAGGAAATAAAACATCGCAAACAGGACCGCGCCAATCATCCCGCCGCCAAGGTCTACTGTGCTTGTTTCCCCCTTGGCTTCCATCCTGAACAGTTCCCATGTATTCGCAATCACACTGGCATTCTCAAATTTACCCCCATTTGAAAGCAGTTCAAAAAGAGTTACATGGCTGAGCAAAAGAATTGCCCCAATTATCAAGTATGTACCAAAAAGTTTGATTTGCAGCAAAAAGGGCAGCTGTCGTTTCCACATTACATAAACGCTGAAGACGACAAGTCCAATCAGGCTGAGCATGTACCACTCGCCCATGAAGAAACGGAAAAATAAAACGGCCGCCTTTCCGACTGCACCCATTTCCGCCATGGCGATGATGGCCAGTGCAAGCAGGATCAGGCCGCTTAGTTCATATTTCAACGTAGTCTTGATATTGTCGTTTTTACGGCTCTTTTGCCGTCTTTTCTTTTTTGCCATTCTATCACCTAACAATCTAGTCTTCATTCATCATGAACAATACAGTATCCCCAGGAAGAAAAGAAGCAGCCTGGCTCGGCTGCTGTTCATGGAATTTGTCCTTATTATACCATAATGGCCCGCCAGGTTGCCCAAACGTTCGTTCTATACAAACGAAATTTTTGTTCCTGGTGCACAATCAGGATTGAGGAAATGGGACGGGTCGGTGCTAAGGATGCGAACAATGCGGTAACTTCCCCCATCCGCCATCTCGGCAAGAACGGGGACACCATTATAATTCATCATGAGCGGAGAAGCGTTCTCATTGTTTTCAGCCGGGAAAATCATTTCTTCAGGCATCATCGTATATAGAATCATTGGACGATCCCTTCCTGGGACTGCTTTCTAAGACCAATCAGCTCATTCAGTTTGGCCATGGCCTGGCCAATCCCGCCTACTTCATTGATCAGTCCTGTCTCCACCGCATCAGCCCCGACGACATTTGTTCCAATATCCCTGGTCAGGTTTCCTTTTGCGAACATGAGCTCTTTAAAGGTTTCCTCGGAAATATTCGAATTCTTTGTCACAAACTTAATCACTCTTTCCTGCATCTTGTCGAGATATTCAAAGGTTTGCGGCACCCCGATGACAAGGCCGGTAAGCCTGATAGGATGGATGGTCATCGTGGCTGTTTCCGCAATATAGGAATAGTTGCAGGAGACAGCAATCGGAACACCAATTGAATGGCCTCCTCCAAGGACAATGGAAACAGATGGCTTGGATAAGGAAGCAATCATTTCTGAGATGGCCAATCCTGCTTCCACATCGCCTCCTACGGTATTCAAAATCACCATCAAACCTTCGATATTCGGATTTTGCTCAATGGCGACCAGCTGGGGAATCAAATGTTCATATTTGGTTGTTTTATTGTGCGGAGGGAGCTGGACATGCCCCTCGATTTGTCCCACAATGGTCAGGCAGTGAATTTTGCTGTCCTGCGAAAGCTGTGGCACATTCGTCTGGCCAAGCTGCTGTATTTTTTCAAGCAGGGATGAAGGTTTTTCATCCTTTTGCCCTTCATGTTTGTCCGGATTACTTTCGTTCATATGCATCCATTTTTACCCCCTGTAGACATGATGACTTTAGTATGGACTTTTTTGGGAGGAATCATGAGTGCAAAAGAAAAGCGCCGGAAGTGAATCGATTGTGGGATGCGGGGGTGTTCATTTGAAAATATTAAGTTGAATTTTTTTATTCATTGTAGATTACTCGTGTAGGCCAGGAATAGGAATTCATTAGACGGAGAAATTCCGGTTAAGGTATATAGCAGGGGCTGAAAAAGCAATAATAAGCGAATAAATTCCGATTAACTGTTCCATTAATGGCTAAATCCTGGTATTTTATGAGCATAAACGGAAAAACTCCTCTTATATTCCGGGAAATGTATCCATTTCCCATTTTAAGCGGAATTCTTACGCCTATTTCCCCCCAGTAAAATCCACGTTGTATTCTCACAGAAGCTTGATTTTGCACAAAAAAATGCTTGGAAATGATCCAAGCATTTTTTGCTTACACAGCTATTTAAATTTTCAATTTCAAAACCGAACTACTAAAAGTAAATCCGGAGTCCCTTGCCGCTATAAACAGGAGGCTTATGCCTTCACTTCCATAAGGATCGGCATAATCATTGGCCTGCGCTTTGTTTTATCATACAAATGGCGGCTCAGGCCATCCCTCATGTCCTGCTTGAGGCCAGCCCAGTCAAAGGAATCCCTGGATATCACCTTTTCGACAATCTCCTTGACGAGGATTTCGGAATCCCTCATCAGTTTTTCCGATTCCCGTACGTAGACAAAGCCGCGGGAGATGATTTCAGGGCCGGCCGCAATCTTGCGTTCCGCCTTGTTGAGCGTCACAACCACAATCAGGACGCCATCCTGGGAAAGAAGCTTCCTGTCCCTGAGGACGATGTTCCCAACATCGCCGACACCAATGCCGTCAATCAGGACGTTTCCGGCAGTAACACGTTCCGTTGAACGGATTTTTTCCGGGGTAATTTCAATGACACTCCCGCGGTCAGGTATGATGATGTGGCTGTCGGGAATGCCGCACTCCTTGGCAATACGGCTGTGCGCCTTTAGCATTTTATACTCCCCGTGCACCGGAATGAAGTATTTTGGCTTCATCAGGTTGATCATGAACTTAAGCTCTTCGCGGCTTCCATGGCTTGATACATCGACAATCCTTTTGCCCGAGTATACATCCGCGCCTGCACGGAACAGCATATCAATCGTCTTGTTCAGAAAGACCTCGCTCGAGCTGAGCGGTGAAACAGGGATCAGGACGGTATCCCCTTTTTGGATATTGACTTGTGGATGAGTCTGCCTGGCCATTTTTTGGAGAGCTTCAATTGGCTCTCCCTGATTGCCGGCAATTAAAACAACAATCTCATCATCAGGTAGATGTTTAAGCTCCGTAACCGAGCATATAAGTTCTTCATCCACCTCAAGGTACCCAAGGGTTCTTGAGATTTCGACGGTCCGCTTAAGGCTTTTGCCCACCATGGCTACTTTTCTCCTGCTGTCACGTGCACTGTTAAAGATATGCTGCAGACGGCTCAGGTCAGTAGCAAAACAAGAGGCAATCAGCCGGCCTTTCGCCTTGTAGAAAAGGTCATAATACTCGCGGGCAACGACCGCTTCGGAAATCGTATATCCTGGCTTCTCTGCTTCCGTGCTGTCAGAAAGGAGGCAGAGAACGCCTTTGTCTCCAATATTGGCCATTTTTCCGACTTCAGGCTGGTAATGCTTTGCTGCTGCCTGGTCGAATTTAAAGTCGCCTGTATGCACGATCGCTCCCTCCGAGGTGTGGATGCATACCCCAACCGAATCTGGAATGCTGTGGTTGGTTTTAAAAAAGGTAACGGCAACGGCATCGAATTTCAGGCGTGAACCTGAATGGATTTCCCTGAAATCAACTTTGCCGCTGTGTTCCTGCTCTTTCATCTTCTCCCTGGCCAAAGCCAGGGTGAGCTTGGTTCCATAAACCGGGACTTGAATTTGCTTAAGCACATATGAAAGTGCCCCAATATGGTCTTCATGTCCATGAGTCAAAAATATTGCTTTTACTCTGTCCTTATTCTCTGCCAAATAAGATATGTCAGGAATGACAATATCAATTCCGAGCATCTCATCTTCTGGCAGCATCAAACCGGCATCAACAATGAAGATATCTCCGTCCACTTCTGTAAGATACATATTTTTGCCGGTTTCTCCTACACCGCCCAGAGCGATCACTCTGATGCTCTCATTTTTTCTAGTATTCAATTTTAAGCTTCCTCCTAAGTTGAATTGGGCCGTCCATGACCAGTTATAGTTATTATACTTGAAGGAAGAAATGCTTTACAACTTAAATCGCACCGCGTAGTGCAAACCTGCCTGCAAATATACTTGTTGGAGAGTACACCAAGTTGATTGCCGATGCCGTGTCAGTACCCTTTTTCAATCGGTGCGGTGAAAATGGGATCAGACACGTGGTATCAGTGCCAGTTTTTCGGTTATCCTGGTGGAAATGGGAATTGACGAGACCTCTCAGTGACCCTTTTACGTTCGCTGCGGTGAAAATGGGATCTGATGCGACCTCTCAGTACCCATTTTTCAATCACTGAGGTAAAAATGGGATCTGATACACTGCCTCAGTGCCCTTTTTCGTTCACTGCGGTAAAATTGGGATTTGACGCGACTCTCAGTGCCCCATTTTCGTTCACTCCGACGAAAATGGGATCTAACACAACCTCTCAGTGCCCTTTTTTCATTCTCAGCGCCCAAAATGGTAACTACCAATAGAGCGGGCCTCATAAAAAAACAACCAGCCCACACTGACTGGTTGCTTCCTCACGTTTTTTATTTTCCCAATAATTTCATTAGCACAGACCGTTCTTGTTCATTAAGAGGAACAAGCGGGAGCCTCACTCCGCCGACATCCATTCCCTGCAGCTGGAGTGCTGTTTTTACGGGGGAAGGGCTTGGTGCGGCGAAAAGTCCCAGCATTAGCGGCAGCAGCTTTTGGTGGAGCTGTGCGGCTTCCTGATGGCGGCCCTCCAAAAATGCCTGAACCATTTCCTGCATTTCATTTCCGATTACATGCGCGGCAACCGAGACGACACCGACTCCCCCAATTGCAAGGACTGGCAGCGTCATGCCGTCATCCCCGCTGTACAGAAGAAAGTCATCTGGGGTATTGGCGATGATTTTCGTCATTGCGTTCAGGTCGCCGCTCGCTTCCTTCACACAAACGATATTCGGGATTTCAGCGAGGCGGATGATGGTTTCCGGCTGGATGTTGACCACCGAACGCCCTGGAATATTATACACCATCACTGGCAGGTCCGTGCTTTCAGCAACTGCCTTGAAATGCTGGTAAAGACCTTCCTGGCTGGGTTTATTATAATACGGGGCTACGATCATGATGCCGTCGACGCCCAGCTGGACAGCCTTTTTCGTGAGCTCGATTGTTGCATAAGTGTTATTGCTGCCTGTGCCTGCGATGACAGGCACACGTTTGTCAGCCACTTTGACTACATGGCTGAACAAGGCGATTTTTTCTTCTTTTGACAAGGTAGGAGACTCGCCGGTAGTCCCTGCAACAACAATCGATTCTGTTCCGTTTTCAATCAAATGGTTGACAAGCTGTGTCGTCTTTGAAAAATCGACATGTCCCTTGCTGTCAAATGGCGTGACCATAGCGGTCGAGATGCGTCCAAAACGGACCATGTTCCCCACTCCTTTATTGGTTGTGTTCGTATGGCTGGGCCTCTTCCAGCTGGAAGGCATCGTGCAGTGCGTTGACCGCCAGTACAAGATCTTCTTCCTTAACAAGGACCCAGATGGTCGTATGGCTGTCAGCGGACTGCAAAATGCGAATGCCTTTTTCGGAAAGAGCGGTCACAATTTTCGAGGTAACCCCTGGCACGCCCGCCATTCCGGCTCCGACAACCGAAACCTTCGCGCAATTGCGCTCAATCTGCGGCTCGTGTCCAAGCGTTCTCAATACGTCAAGGGCCCGTTCCGTCATCTCTTCGCTAACCGTATAAACGACGCCATTCGGTGAAATATTGATAAAATCCACTGAGATATTTTCATTGGCCATCGCTTTGAATACTTCGCTTTGAAGGTTGTACTGATCCTTCCTGGCGAAGACTTTGACCTGGGTGACACTGGCCATATGGGCGATTCCCGTTACCGGACGCTCCTTGATGTCGCTGCCTTTATTTTGCTTCATGCCGGCAGTGACAAGGGTTCCCAGGCTGTCGGAATAAGTGGATCGGATGCGGATTGGCACCTTGGCCTGCATCGCAATTTCCACTGCCCGCGGATGAATGACTTTGGCACCCTGGTAAGCCATATTGCAAACTTCTGTATACGTTACGACCGAGAGTGGACGTGCATTTTCGGCTATCCTCGGGTCTGCGGTCATGATTCCTTCCACATCCGTAAAGATATCAATGAATTCGGCATTAAGCGCTGCACCCAGGGCCGCTGCAGAAGTATCACTTCCGCCCCGGCCAATAGTGGTCACGTCCCCGTTTGGTGCTGCTCCCTGGAATCCGGCAACAACGGCAACGTCCACGGACTCCAGCTCCTTCAAGAGCCGTTCACATTTCATTTCAAGGATCTTGGCACCTGTATGGTCCCCGTTGGTCAAAAACCCAGCCTGGGCTCCGGTCAATGCCGTTGCCCTGATCCCTTCCCGATGGAGGGCATCCGTAAATACGACGCTGGAGATGATTTCCCCGCAGGAAAGCAGCAGGTCTACTTCCCTGGGCTTTAAACTTCCTGTAGTTCCGCCAACAAGGGAGAGAAGGGTATCCGTTGCATAGGGCTCCCCTTTCCTTCCCATTGCAGAAACGACGACCACTGCTTTATTTCCGTCTTCAATGGCTTGTTTTATATGCTTAATCGCATGGAACCGGCTCTTTTCATCGCGAACCGATGTTCCGCCAAACTTCTGGACGACTATTTTCATTATAACACCTCTGGAATTGCTCTCTGTTTCTGAAACCGAGAGTATGAACTGCACTGTTTATTATTTTACCAGACCGAGCTCGATCAGTGTTTCAGCAATCTGGACAGAGTTCCAGGCGGCTCCTTTTAGCAGGTTATCGGAAACAACCCACATATGGAATCCTTTTTCATTGTCAAGATCTTTGCGGATCCTGCCGACAAATACATCATTTTTCCCTACACAATATGCAGGCATTGGGTAGATTTGCTGGGACGGGTCATCCTGGAGCACAACTCCCGGAGCTTCTGCCAGCAAGGTCTTGATGTCAGCCGCGCTGACCCCATCGGTATCGAGCTCAAAATAAACGGACTCGGAATGGCCTGTGCCAACCGGCAGGCGGACACAGGTTGCTGCTACTTCCAGCTCCGGATGATGCATGATTTTCTTTGTTTCATTGATCATTTTCATTTCTTCAAATGTAAATCCGTTCTCTTCAAACTTATCAATTTGCGGAATGGCATTGAAGGCAATCTGATAGTGTTTATCGAGGGAGCCAACCGGAAGGATCTTCGCCTCCGCTTCCTTGCCTTCAAGGATGGCGCGCGTTTGTTCTTCCATTTCGGAAACAGCTGCTGCTCCTGCACCGGAAACGGCCTGATAAGTGGAAACGATGACTTTTTTCAAACCGAATTTTTGGCGGAGCGGCTCGAGTGCCACAACCATCTGGATTGTCGAACAGTTCGGGTTGGCAATGATGCCATTATGGTTCTTCAGGTCATCAGCATTGACTTCCGGAACGACTAGCGGTATATCCTGATCCATGCGGAACGCGCTTGTATTATCCACCACAATAGCGCCGCGTTTAACCGCTTCAGGTGCAAGCACTTTGGAAATGCTGCCGCCTGCACTGAAAAGGGCAATGTCTACACCTTCAAAGCTTTCAGGCTTCGCTTCTTCTATCGTAACTTCCTGTCCATTAAAAACAGCCTTTTTCCCTGCTGAACGTGCGGAGGACAGCAAAGATATTTTTGAGATTGGAAAATCGCGGCTTTCCAATGTTTTAATCATTTGCTGGCCAACAGCTCCTGTTGCGCCAACTACTGCTACGTGGAATCCTCTTTCTTGCGGCATTACTAAGTTCCCCTTCCAAATATAATTTAAACCGGCTGCTGCCGGGCCAATATAAGCTTTAGCGGCAGATCCATTCAACTAGAATTATTCTGCCGCATTGATAGTTTCATTTATTTTATCATATTCACTGGTGAAGGAAAGAGGATTTTATTCTATTAACGTGCAAAAGAATTATTCTTCGTCGAGGAATCTTTCTACAATGACTGGCTGAAGCTGGCGGCCGTTCAATGCAGCTAAAATCGTATCCCTCGTCATCCCCATTCTTGCCACCATCGAATTGGGCTTATTTTCAGGATCATCCTGGCCGAATGGAATAAAATAAACATGCTTTGTAGCCATCAGCCTCATGAGGTTGACACCATTCAATCCGAGTGCATCGTTTGTGGAAATGCCCAGGACGACAGGCTTTTGGTTTCTAAGCGTGGCTTTGGCGGCCATCAGAACCGGCGAGTCATTCATCGCGTTGGCAAATTTGCTCATCGAGACCCCTGTCATGGGGGAAATGACCATGCAGTCGAGCGGCTGGTTCGGTCCGAGCGGCTCAGCTTTTACGATAGAATTAATGACTTGATTGCCTGTCAACTCTTCTATTCGCTTAACCCAGTCTTCGCCGTTGCCAAACCTAGTATCAGTCGATTGTACTGTATAGGAAACGACCGGAACGACATCCGCTCCTTCTTTTACCAGCTTTTCGATCTCCGGAAACACTGCATCGTAGGTACAATGGGAACCCGTCAGCCCAAAGCCGATTCTTTTTCCTTTTAAGCTCATGTTTTAGTCTCCCTTCCTGTTATTGATATCTTCGTCAAGCAGCTGGACGAGGACATTTGCAAGAATTTGCCCGGCTGTCTTAGGTGCAACTATTCCCGGCAGGCCGGGAGCCAGCAGTGCCTTGATGCCCCTTTTCTCGGCATAGCGGAAATCGGTGCCGCCCGGCTTGGACGCCAGGTCAATGATAAGGGTATGGGCTGGCATTTTTGAAATGACCGATGCAGTCACAATCTGGGATGGAATCGTATTGATGCAAATATCGATGTCCCTCACCTCGGCGGCCAGATCATTAAGGTGGAAAGGAGCAAGGCCCATTTCTGTAATCCGCGCTAGATGCTCGCTTTTTCTTGCTCCGACCTTCACCTTTGCTCCCAGTGCATGGAATGTCCGGGCCACACTCACTCCCACCCTGCCTAGTCCCAGGACGGCAACATTGGAACCATGAATGGTAAAATCGGTATGCTGGATCACCATCATGATCGTTCCTTCGACTGTTGGAATTGAATTGTAGATGGCCACATCATCCCGCGCAAACAATTGAACAAGCTTCTTGTTCGCATCCTTGGTAATACCGTCCAGATATGAATTGCTTATTCCCGAGTAAATGACTGCATGGGAAGGCAGAGAATCCAGCATTTCTTTTGTCAGTACAACTTTCTCGCTCGAAAAGACCGTTTCAACCTGGCCTTCAAGATTGGTGCCGGGTACTGGCAATATAAGTGCATCCTGCACTGAGAAATCTATTTCAGAAATTTTTTCTTTTGATGCTCCTGTAAAAGCGTGATCCAATTGCTCAAAGCCTACCAGTGACAGTTTGGCATCGAGCTCGGTCAGTTTCCGGATAATCTCCAGCTGCCTGGCATCACCGCCAATCACAGCGATCTGCATTCCTGTCAGCATGAGAATAATCACCTTCTTTTTATTAATACAACAGGATATTGAACTACTTCCACATCATATGTTTCAAACGCCCGCAGTGTGAGTTTTCCTGATAAAAATGGTCTTTGGGAAGAAAGGGCTATAAGGAAAATAAAAAAAGGCCGGCGCAGGCGCCAGCCTATTCTTCTTCCGGTATGTCGATAATTACCATGTCGGCCCCAATTTTTTTAATATGCCGCCATGGCACCCGCATTTCCCCGCCCTGCCTTTTAAGGCCAAACCATTTCAGTGAAGGAATGACCAGAGCTTCAACCTGCCCGGTGCGTTCATTGATTTCCAGGTCTGTCTGCCCCAGCACGCCAAGACGCTCCGCTTTTTTGACATCGACAATTTCCTTTCCGCCCAATTCGCTAAGCCGCATTCCTGCCCCTCCTTTCGGTGTCCCATTACACTATATGTTTGAGAAGGCAGGATTAGAGTATTTTCAAAGAAAAAAACCTGTCACAGAGAAAGTGACAGGTTTTCTTTAAAACTAAGCATGAATCTCAACAATTGGATAGATGTCCAGCTCCAGCACCTAGCCCCTCGAGGTCATAAGCCACTCCAGAATTGAAGGCAAAGAACGCCTTCTATTCTGGAGCGTCTTATGCTGGTCGAGGCTGAGCACTAAGGAAAAGCATCCTAGAATAAGCATCACAGGAACAATCCGCTTTTAGATTGTTCCGAAGGCGCTTCCGCTTTTCTTATATTCCCTTTGGCAGATTGCCATCGGGACTAATGAGCGCAATGGAATAACGATCGGTAAAGATTTTATTGGCCAGTCCGTCAACGCTTAGCTTTGAAACCTCGTCAATCTGCTGGACAATTTCATCAAGTGAACGATGGCGGCCCAGCATCAGCTCATTTTTGCCATTCCGGCTCATGCGGCTGTTCGTGCTTTCCAGGCTGAGCATCAGGCTGCCCTTCAGCTGCTCCTTGCTGTTGTTCAGTTCCTTCTCGGTGATGCCTTCCTGGCGCAGCTTGGCAAGGGTCTCCTGGACCGTTTCAAACAGCACATCAAGCTGCTTGGCTCCGGTGCCGCCATAAATGGTGACTACACCGCTGTCCTTGTAGGCGGAGTGATAGGAAAAAACGGAATAAGCGAGACCCCGCTGCTCCCTGACATCCTGGAACAAACGGCTGCTCATGCTGCCTCCAAGGACATTGTTTAGGACAATCAGGCTATAGATATCTTCATGTCCAATTTTCAGGCCTTCAAAGCCGATGCAAAGGTGCGCTTGTTCTGTCTCCTTTTTGCGGGAGACCTGATTGGCATGGAAAGATGGAGACTGGTACTCGATTCCTTCTTCTCCTGCTTCATAGGAGCCAAACAGCTTTTCAACATTGGAAATAAACGCTTCCGGCACATTGCCCGCTACTGAAATGACCACATTTCCCGGAGTATACGTGTTATGCATATATTCGTTCAACGTATCGCTGGTAAACGTATTCAATGTTTCCTCCGTGCCGAGGATCGGATAACCGAGGGAATGGTCATTGTATATGGCCTTGCTTAGCAAATCATGGACGATATCATCAGGTGTGTCTTCATACATCTTGATTTCTTCATAAACGACATTCTTTTCCTTATTCAATTCACCTGTTTCAAATGTCGAGTTGAAAAACATATCTGCAAGCACTTCCAGCGCAAACTGGGAGTGGTTATCGAGAACCTTTGCGTAATAGCAGGTATATTCTTTTGATGTAAAGGCATTAACCTGTCCGCCAATGCTGTCGAAAGACTCTGCGATTTCTTTTGCCGACCTGGTTTTTGTTCCTTTGAAGAACATATGCTCCAGGAAGTGGGATATCCCATTATTCTCTGGTGTTTCATTCCGTGATCCCGTGCCTATCCATACACCAATGGCAACCGACCGGACAGTGGGAATTTGTTCAAGTACGATTCGTACTCCATTTTGGCATGTATATTTCTTGATCAAATAAATTCCTCCTCTGGAAAAGAGCTGCAAAATAACTATACCTGCAATATCTTAGTATATTTCATTTTTGTTACTTTTTCCAAATTTACGGTTTTATTTCATATTTTTATCAATTTTTCATAATCCGTTTTTCACTCAGCATTTCCGTCACCGTGCCAATTTCAAGATTCCTAGCTTTAATTTCGGTAATCAGACGGTCCAGAGCCTTGGCTGTAGAGTCGGTAGGGTGCATGAGAATCAGCGCTCCATTATGGAGTTTTCCGTTAACCCGCGATATTAATACCTCTGGTGATGGTTTTTGCCAGTCAATCGTATCTACGCTCCACATTACCGTACCAAGTCTATGGGCAGCTGCAATTTTGACAACCTCCTCTTTATAGGAGCCGCTCGGCGGAGCAAACCATTTGGGCATCTTTCCAGTTGTTGCTTCAATCACGTCATTTGTCTTCGCAATTTCCTCATTAATTTTAGCAGGGGAAAGGCTTTTCATATCCGGGTGGGTGAAAGAATGGTTGCCAACATCGTGTCCGGCATCGGCAATCATTTTGGCAAAGTCCGGATTGTTCTTGACCCATCTTCCCTCAAGGAAAAAATCTGCCTTTACATGATGTCTTTTTAATGTGGCTAGCATATCGGAAAGATACTCATTTCCCCAGGCCACATTGATAATGAAGCTGACCATCGGCTTTTCAGGATGGCCCTTGTAAATAGCAGCCGGGGGCAAATCGGAGAGGTGGACCTTTGGGCTGACCTCTTCAAAGACAAGCAGCTCCCTTGAAAATTCACCATCCTTTTTCATCTTGCTGTATGATTTCCCTACATCGACCTTCAAGCCATTATAGCCAGGAATAGCTTTCCATACCGGATCGATTTTTGCATCTACCGGCTTTACTTCGTATTGGGGCGCTTTTGTTTCTATTTCCCTATAAAGCGGATTCTCATGCACAGATACCGCTGCAGAATTGGTTTTTAAATGCAACAGGTATTTATAGGTAAAAGAATTGCTTGCCAAAAACCACGCGCCGATGAGGAACGCGGTGAGTAAAATGAATTTTTTCATATGTTCATGCCCTCCCTTAGTAACAAAATATGTACAAGGAGGACAAGGTAGAACAATGCTGTTTTTTTAAACTTATGTATCTCTCTTCATAAAAATAAACAAGCCGGGTATGACCCGGCCTGCACAAACTTGCCTCTATTTATTTTGCTCTTCTTTTTCACGCTGCTCTTTTAAAATCGCCTTGCGGCTTAGATTGACGCGTCCCTGGCGGTCGATTTCGGTTACTTTAACCAAAAGCTCGTCGCCAATCTTGACCACGTCTTCTACTTTGCCTACGCGCTCTTCGGCCAGTTCGGAAATATGGACAAGTCCGTCTTTGCCATTGAAGATTTCAACGAAGGCGCCGAATTTTTCAATTCGTTTTACCTTTCCAAGATAGGTCTGGCCCACTTCAACCTCACGAACAATATCTTCGATGATCTTTTTGGCCTTTTGATTCATCTCGGCATCAACAGAAGCGATAAAGACCGTTCCATCCTGTTCAATATCGATCTTGACGCCTGTTTCTTCAATGATCTTATTGATTTGCTTACCGCTTGGCCCAATAACATCACGGATTTTATCCGGGTTAATCGTCATGGTAAGAATCTTTGGCGCATATTTGGAAAGCTGCTCACGCGGCTCGGCAATGGTTGCAAGCATGGATTCAAGAATCTGCATGCGCCCTTTTTTCGCCTGCTGAAGAGCTTCTTCCAGAATCTCGCGGGAAAGGCCTTCAATCTTGATGTCCATTTGCAGGGCTGTAACACCTTTCGCTGTACCTGCCACTTTAAAGTCCATATCGCCAAGATGGTCTTCCATTCCCTGGATATCGGTCAGGATTGTATAATGATCACCGGACTTCACCAGACCCATTGCAATTCCGGCAACCGGTGCCTTAAGAGGCACACCTGCATCCATCATCGCCAGGGTGCTGGCACAGATACTCGCCTGGGAAGTGGAACCATTGGATTCAAGCACTTCAGAAACAAGGCGGATGGTATAAGGAAATTCCTTTTCGGAAGGAATAACGACTTCAAGAGCACGTTCACCCAATGCACCGTGTCCAATTTCACGGCGGCCTGGTCCGCGGATCGGTCCTGTTTCCCCGACGCTGAACAGCGGGAAGTTATAATGGTGCATGAAACGCTTTTCCTCTTCCAGTCCAAGGCCGTCAAGGATCTGAACATCTCCCATGGCGCCAAGCGTACAGATGCTTAGTGCCTGGGTTTGTCCCCTTGTAAACAATCCGGAACCGTGCGTGCGCGGCAGAAGGCCGACTTCAGAGGACAGCGGGCGGATTTCATCGGCACCGCGGCCATCTGGACGGACCTTTTCTTCCGTAATCAAACGGCGCACTTCACCTTTAACAATTTTATCAAGAATCTGCTTGACCTGTTTCAGGTCGGACTCTTCACTCTCTTCTTCTTCGTACTTGGCAATGACACGGTTTTTAACTTCCTTGATGGCATCTTCGCGTGCATGCTTTTCCTTTACCTGGATGGCGGATATCATGTCCTGCTCACACAGTTCACGAATTTCCGCTTCGAGCTCTTTATCCAGTTCGTATAATTGGATTTCCATTTTTTCTTTGCCGACTTTGGCAGCGATTTCTTCCTGGAATGCGATCAAACGCTTGATCTCGTCATGTCCAAACATGATCGCTTCAAGCATGACTTCCTCTGGCACTTCTTCCGCACCGGCTTCCACCATGTTGATGGCATCCTTTGTTCCGGCAACCGTCAGATGCATATCGCTCTTTTCTGTTTCTTCGACAGTGGGATTGATAATGAATTTGCCATCGACCCGGCCGACGATCACTCCTGCAATCGGGCCTCCAAACGGAATGTCTGAAACCGACAGCGCAAGGGAAGATCCCAGCATGGCGGCCATTTCGGAAGGACAGTCCTGATCCACACTCATCACAATTGAAATGACCTGGACATCATTTCGGAATCCATCTGCAAACAGCGGACGGATCGGGCGGTCAATCAGGCGGCTGGCGAGAATCGCCTTTTCACTTGGGCGCCCTTCCCTTTTGATAAACCCTCCAGGGATTTTTCCAACGGCATATAGACGCTCTTCATAGTTGACAGTCAGCGGAAAAAAATCCAGATTCTTTGGTTCTTTTGATGCCGTTGCTGTGCTGAGTACGGCTGTATCACCATACCGCACGAGGACCGCGCCGTTCGCCTGCTTTGCCAGCTGGCCGATTTCAACACTTAGTCTCCGGCCGGCCCAGTCAATTGAAAACTCTTGTTTTTCCTGTTCCATTTATTAAGCCCCTCTCTTACCTAAATCCTATTGGCAGCTGGTCAAGTATCCTTTTCAGCTGCAAGCATTCCTGTATAGCATCAGTATAAAAACTGTCCTATTCAAACTTTACCTGTCTCAAAAAAATTAAAACATCGTTTGCCCCGGAGCCATCAGCCTGTCCCGAGGAAATGCCTCATTATTTATTATGTACCGAAAAAACCATCTCTAATAAGCAATAAAGGTTATGTAAGTAATTTTATACTTAATTTAGTTTATTACACAATAAAAAAGCGGGAAAAAATCCCGCTTTTGTAAAAATTATCGACGCAAACCAAGCCTGTTGATTAGTTCACGGTAACGTGAAACGTCTTTGTTTCGAAGGTAAGTCAAAAGGTTACGACGCTTACCTACCATTTTTAGAAGACCGCGACGAGAGTGGTGGTCTTTCTTATGAACGCGCAAGTGCTCGTTCAAGCTGTTGATTTCTTCAGTCAGGACAGCGATTTGAACTTCTGGAGATCCAGTGTCATTTTCATGAACTTTGAACTCGCTGATCAGTTCGTTTTTACGTTCTTTAGTGATTGCCATCCGGGTTCACCTCCTGTAATATATCCCCTGTTACCGAGCAAGCGTCGGTGACTCGACTTGCCAAGCAAAGGTTCATTTTTGGTACGTCTATTAGAATACAACTTTTTGCTGTAAAAAGCAAGTCTAGCGAAGAGAATTTTCAAAGTAGCTTTTGGCTTCCTCCTTATCCTTGCCGATTTGTTCCACAAGCTGGTCAATGCCTGCGAATTTTCTTTCGGAGCGGATGCGGAGGTGCCACTCGACCACCACTTGTTCCCCATAGATTTCCTCATTGAAATCAAAAATATAGACCTCAACGCTTGGCCTGCTGGCTTTCTCATCCTTAAACGTCGGCTTGTAGCCAAGATTGCATACTCCTTGATGCCAATCGCCCTTAACCATAATCCTAACGGCATATACACCAATTGGCGGTAGGATGTAGTCCTTATTTACGTCCACATTGGCAGTTGGAAAGCCGATGGTGCGCCCTCGCTTATCGCCGTGGACAACCGTGCCGGAAGTGGTATACCAGCGGCCTAGATGGCCGGGAATCTTGTCCATTTCCCCTGCCTTGAGACGGGTACGGATTGCTGTAGAGCTGATTTTTTCCCCGCTGGTGGAAAGTTTGGGAACGACCGTATAATCAAACTGGCCCCTGGAATGAAACTGGATGGTTTCCATTGTCCCTTTTCCCATTTTGCCGTATGTAAAATCAAATCCTGCAACCGCCTGTTTGGCATTCAGGCCGATCACATAGCCGTCAATGAATTCCTGCGGGAGCAGTCCCGCAAACTCATGAGTAAAATGGACAATAAAAAGGTAATCAACACCCAGCTGTTCGATAATCGCAACCTTTTCCTCGAGCGGGGTAATGTATTCAACATGCTTGATGCTCTTGCCCAGGACCACAGATGGATGGGGGTCGAACGTCATGACCGCACTTTTGAGCCCATTGTCTTCAGCCGCTTTTATAGCCGACTTAATGACTTCCTGGTGGCCAAGATGGACGCCGTCAAAATAGCCCATCGCCAAGGCCAGTGGCGGGAAATCTTCTCTTTTATATGAATTAGGATGGTTCAGTTTAATCAATTCCATGATGCTCACCTTTTCCGACAAAGCCTGTATAAACAGCGTTTTACTCATTCCGTAGGACTTTATCCGGCTTAAGCAGGCCTGGTTTGCGCGGGTGCTTGCGGTAAATGGCCAAAACGGTCCCATTTGCCAATCCTACAGCAATTGGCCCATCTTCGGCAGCCAGTTCTTCAGGAATATCCAATAAAGCGCCATTTTTCACTTTCTCTGCTACTTTATCACTTATTTGATATTTGGGCAAATAGGAAATCCCGTCCTCAAGGGGCCTGAGCGCCTGCTGAATTTCACCTTTTCCCATCAATTCCTCGATTTCCTCGAATGTCAGACAGTCCTCAAGCTCCATGCCAGCTGACTGTATCCTTTGAAGCCATGACATATGCGCAGGATATCCGAGCTGCTCCCCAATCATCACCGCAAGCGTCCTGATATACGTTCCTTTGCTGCAGGCAACCCGGAAGCGGAACGAAATATTCTTTCCTGTAAAAACTTGCCGGTCATCAAGCAGTTCAATCTGATGGATGGTTACTTTCCTTGTCGGGCGCTCCACTTCAATTCCCTGGCGCGCATATTCATAAAGCCTTTTTCCTGCTACCTTTACGGCAGAAAACATCGGAGGGGTTTGTTGAATTTCTCCAGTGAGGCTTTCAAGCACCTCCAGGATTTCCTCTCGGGAAAAATCCCGGTCAACATCCTGCGCCTCTACTGTCTCCCCGGATGCGTCCTCCGTCGTTGTTGAGAAGCCAAGCGTCACTTCCCCTTCGTATGCCTTTCCCGCGTCTGTTATGTATTCGGCAACCTTCGTCGCCCTGCCGATACAGATTGGCAAGACACCGGTCACGTCCGGGTCGAGCGTCCCTGTATGGCCAATCCTCTTCATTTTTAAAATCTTGCGCAGCCGGAATACACAATCATGGGACGTCATTCCCGCTGGCTTGTATAATGGCAGAATGCCTTCCAACTCGTTCACCTTCCTGTCGCATGGGTTCAGAACTTTTACACCTGAAAAAAATGGATAGACATAATGTCTATCCATCTATTCCTTATCCTGATTTTCGCTCTCTTTGTCTTCATTCTGGACCTGATGAAGCAGCGTTTCAATCCTGTTGCCGTAATCGATCGACTGGTCGAACTCGAATGTAATCTCCGGTGTTTTCCGGAGTCGGATCCGCTGCCCGATTTCCGTGCGGATAAACCCTTTCGCCTTGGCTAGCGCCTTTAGGGTATTTTCCTTCTGCACGTCATCGCCCAAAACGGAGATAAACACTTTTGCCTGCTGGAGATCTCCTGTCACTTCGACATCAGTTACCGTGACGAACCCGATGCGCGGGTCCTTGATCTTGCGTCCGATAATATCGCCAAGTTCTTTTTTCATTTGTTCTCCAACACGATTGACTCTATGGGCCATGTCTGATCACCTCGTCCTCTTAAAGCCACTCTATTTCTGTAATGGTTCGTTCAATCTCTGGAAACGAATCGATCATCTGAAGGGCGTTCTGCAATTCCCTCTCGGTTGCCTGCCTTGCAGCGGAAACCGCCACAATGGCGATTTTGGTCCGCTGCCAGACATCCTGGTAATCGACCTCTGAAACGGAAACATTGTACCTTTGTTTCAGTCTTGTAATGATGCGCTGCAGGACAGCCCGCTTTTCTTTTAAGGAATGGGCGTCATAAATGATACACTCGCAGGCAGCGAGCCCTACAATCATTAACGTTCCACTTCTTCCATGATATATGCTTCAATTACATCGCCTTCTTTAAGATCATTGAAGTTTTTGATTGTAATTCCGCACTCATATCCCTGGCTGACTTCTTTCGTATCATCTTTGAAACGCTTCAGGGCATCGACTTCCCCTTCAAAAATCACGATGCCGTCGCGGATCAGGCGGACGCCGCTGTCACGGGTGATTTTCCCATCTGTGACATACGAACCTGCAATTGTACCAACTTTTGATACTTTGAAGGTCTGGCGGACTTCAGCCTGCCCAATGACTTTTTCCTGGTAAACAGGATCAAGCATTCCTTTCATCGCTGACTCAATTTCTTCAATGACCTTGTAGATGATCCTGTGAAGACGGATATCCACTTCTTCTGATTCTGCCGCGCGCTTCGCATTCGTGTCCGGACGGACGTTGAACCCGATGACAATGGCGTTGGAGGCAGCCGCAAGGGTAATATCGGATTCATTGATGGCGCCAGCGCCAGTATGGATGATCCTCACATTGACTCCTTCAACATCCAATTTCTGAAGTGCCGCAGCGACAGCCTCCACTGAACCTTGAACGTCGGCCTTAACAATAAGGTTTAAGTCTTTCATTTCCCCTTGTTTCAAATGTTCAAACAAGTTATCGAGACTGACTCTTGCTTTCTCGCTGCGCTGTGCCTGGACAGCCTGGCTTGAACGTGCTTCCCCAATCTGGCGTGCTGTCTTTTCATCCTCAAACACGACAAAGCGGTCTCCGGCAAGCGGTACGTCATTCAACCCAGTAATTTCAACCGGTGTGGATGGTCCTGCTTCCTTTACCCTGCGGCCAAGATCGTTAACCATCGCACGCACACGGCCAAATGTATTTCCGACCACAATCGGGTCTCCGACCTTCAGCGTTCCGTTTTGGACTAAAAGTGTTGCAACAGAACCGCGGCCTTTATCCAATTGAGCTTCGATAACGGTACCAACAGCCGGACGGTCAGGATTGGCTTTATACTCTTCCACTTCGCTGACAAGCAGGATCATTTCGAGCAGGCTGTCAATTCCTTCCCCCTTCAAGGCTGAGATTGGAACGAAGATGGTGTCGCCGCCCCAAGCTTCCGGAACAAGTGCATGCTCAGTTAGTTCCTGCATCACACGGTCTGGATTGGCTGCCTCTTTATCCATCTTGTTGATCGCAACGATAATTGGAACATTCGCTGCTTTTGCATGGTTGATGGCTTCAACCGTTTGCGGCATGACACCGTCATCAGCTGCCACTACCAGGATGGTAATATCAGTGATTCTAGCACCCCGGGCACGCATGGTGGTGAACGCAGCGTGGCCTGGTGTATCAAGGAAGGTAATTTTCTTGCCGTTCTCGACTACCTGGTAGGCGCCGATATGCTGAGTGATCCCGCCAGCTTCCCCTGCGGTCACTTTGGTATGGCGAATGGCGTCAAGCAAGGATGTTTTACCGTGGTCAACGTGCCCCATGATGGTAACGACTGGCGGACGCTCGCTCAACTGTTCGTCTTCATCAATTGTAAAATAAACCTCAAGGTCCGTTGTATCAACAAGGACTTCTTCCTCAACTTCAACACCATAATCGGCACAGATCAATTCAATTGCGTCTTTATCAAGATCCTGGTTGATGGTTGCCATCACGCCAAGCATAAACAGCTTCTTGATAAGCTCCGATGGTTCCCTGTGAAGCTTTTTAGCAAGCTCGCCAACTGTCAGTGATTCGCTGAAAGTAATTTTGGCTGGAAGTTCTCTTTCTTTTTTAATTTGTGGCTGGGTTGCGTGGGATTGATTTTGTTTACCACGGTTGTTATTCTGCCGGGACCTGTTATTGTTATTGCCGCGATTGTTGTTGTTTCCGCGGTTGTTGTTGTTTCCGCGGTTGTTATTGTTGTTGCGGTTGTTCCCGGAGAAATCCTTGTCTTGCTTTTTGCCCCCCTGGCCGCCTCCTTGGCCTGCTGGTCTTTGCTGGCCTTGGCCTGGACGCTGCTGTCCCTGGCTTGCTGGCCTCTGCTGGCCTTGGCCTGGACGCTGCTGTCCCTGGCCTGCCGGTCTTTGCTGGCCTTGGCCTGGGCGCTGGTGTCCCTGGCCGCCAGATCTCTGCTGGCCTTGGCCGCCTGGTCTCTGTTGTCCCTGACCTGAACGCTGCTGCCCCTGTCCTGCCGGTCTTTGCTGGCCTTGGCCTGGACGCTGCTGTCCCTGGCCGCCAGATCTTTGCTGGCCTTGGCCGGATCCCTGGCCTGCTCTCTGCTGGCCCGAATTTTGGCTGGTCTGTGTTCTCTGCTGCTGTGGTTGTTTGTCGTTCCCCTTATTATAAATGGCGTCTAGTCTCCTTACAGTTTCACTTTCCATTGCTGTCATATGGTTTGAAACTTCTATGTTCATTTCTTTTAATTTTGTAATTACATCTTTACTTGATACATTATGCTTTTTGGCATATTCGTACACTCGTGTTTTGCTCATATTTTCACCCCCGCTAGAATTAATCGAGCAACGTCAACAGTTTCCTGGCAAACCCATCATCCAATAGGGCTACTACCACACGGGCGTCTTTGCCGATTGACTGGCCGAGCTTGTACCGGTCATCGACCAACTTGTATGGAACCTTATAGGAATTACACTTATCTGTAATCTTCTTATGAGTATTGGCAGATGCATCCTTGGACAATAAAACGAGTTTTGCCCTGCCGCTACGGATTTCTTTTACGGCCAGTTCTTCACCTGAAATGATTTTACGTGCTCGATTGGCTAAGCCAAGCAATGACATCCACTGATCATTCATCAGATTGGTCGTTTCTCCTTTTCGATAAGGTCAAGAAGCTCATCGTAAATCGATTCTTCTACATCTGCCTCCAAATGTTTTGAAAGAATGCCTTTTTTCTTTGCCAGGAGGACCGCTTCCTTTTCCTTGGAAAGGTACGCGCCGCGGCCTGATTTCTTGCCGGTAGGGTCGATGGACACTTCACCTTCTTTAGAGCGAACGACACGGATGAGCTCCTTTTTTGGCCTCATTTCGCCAGTTGCAACACATTTTCGCATCGGAATTTTTTTTCGGCTGTTCATGCTCATCTACCTCTTCCCTTTAATCCTGGTCTTCTTCAAAGAAATCTTCTTCTTCTTCGTATCCATTCAAAAGCCCGCCGTCTTCGCGAGGATAAATCCCTGCTTCACGAGCGTCTGTTTCCGACTTGATATCAATTTTCCACCCTGTAAGCTTGGCAGCAAGCCTTGCGTTCTGCCCGCGTTTGCCAATGGCAAGGGATAACTGATAGTCGGGTACAATAACGGTTGTCGCTTTTTCCTCTTCATTCACAATCACATCAAGCACTTTTGAAGGGCTTAATGCATTGGCAACAAAGATGACAGGATCGTCGGACCATTTCACGATATCGATCTTTTCACCTTTCAGCTCGTTCACCACTGCCTGGACCCTTGTTCCTTTAGGGCCGACGCATGAACCAACCGGATCCACTTCAGCGTTTTCGGAATGGACGGAGATTTTGGAACGGTCCCCTGCTTCGCGGGCAACAGACTTGATTTCAACTGTACCGTCGTAGATTTCAGGAACTTCAATTTCGAACAATCTCTTTAAAAGTCCAGGGTGCGTTCTGGAAACGAAGATCTGCGGACCTTTTGTGGTCTTTTCAACCTTGGTAATGAACACCTTGATCCGGTCATGAGGCTTGTAGCTTTCGTTTGGCATTTGCTCGTTCACAGGCAAAATCGCCTCGATTTTACCCAGGCTGACATAAATAAACTTGGCATCCAGTCTTTGGACAATGCCAGTCATAATGTCTTCCTCACGATCAATAAATTCGGAGTAAATAATGCCGCGCTCCGCTTCGCGAACCCGCTGGGTAACCACCTGCTTCGCTGTCTGGGCGGCAATCCTGCCAAAGTCCTTTGGAGTGACTTCGAGTTCGACTACATCCTCAACCGCATAGTTGGGATTCAGGCGCTGGGCATCTTCAAGGGAAATCTCCAGGCGGGGATCAAATACTTCCTCGACCACTTCTTTTCTCGCAAAAACCCGCATGGAACCATTTGCAAGATTCAAGTCGATGCGGACGTTTTGAGCCTGGTTAAAATTACGCCGGTATGCTGAGACTAACGCTGCTTCAATTGCTTCAATCAAAACATCCCTTGATATGCCTTTCTCCTTTTCAAGCACTGTCAGAGCATCCAACAATTCACTGCTCATGAGATTTAAATCCCCCTTCAATTATCTATCATTAATTCTACATAAGGCTAAGGCTTTTCTTTTGCCGGCAGGTTATCAGAATATGACTGCCAAACGGGCACTGGCAATTTTGGTGTATGGAATGGCAATTTCCTTTTTGCGGGTTTTAATCTTTATCTCGACCTTCACCGTTTCACCGTCAAATGCTGTCAAAAGCCCTTCAAAGGTTTTCTCGTCATCAATAGGTTCATATGTTTTGATATATACGTTTTTCCCGATTGCCTTGTGAAAATCCTTTTCCTTTTTCAGCGGACGCTCGGCTCCAGGCGAGGAAACCTCCAGGAAGTAGTTGTGCGGGATCGGATCGATGGCATCAAGCTTCTCGCTCAGCCGCTCGCTGACCAAACCGCATTCTTCAATGTCGACACCGTTATCTTTGTCAATGTACACGCGAAGGAACCAGTTCTTGCCTTCCTTCACATATTCTATATCAACCAATTCCAGTCCGAGATCCGTCACAATCGGCGTCACAAGGCCCTCAATCGTCTCTATCACTTTGCTCACTTTTATCCCTCCTTTTGTGGAATGGGTGCTTTCTCCGGTATTCAAATTCCTCCGAAAAGGGCATAACAAACACGAAAGAGTGGGTTTCCCCACTCTTGTCTGCCAGAGTTATCCTTAGTATTTCCAATAAAAATATAACATAACCAGAATTTTAATGCAAATGAGGAAAGCGGAGCCGACTGTTCAGGCCCGACTGGCATAAGACGCTCCTGAATAGAAGGCGCTCTTTGCCTTCAATTCAGGAGTGGCTTATGACCCGAGGGGCTAGGAGGCGGAGCTGGACAATAGGAAAGCGGAGGGGACGGGCAGGCCCGAGCTCTACATTGGCCTATAAGTGACCGGGCGAAACAAAACCAAAGTGGCTATGGGCTCCAATCTGGCCTATTGGCGACCGCTTGAATTAAAACGGAGGCGCTAGGGGTTCCAATCAGGCCCATTGGCGACCGCTCGAATTAAAACGAAGGCGCTAGGGGCTCCAACCAGGCTTATTGGCGACCGCTCGAATTAAAACGGAGACGCTAGGGGCTCCAACCAGGCCTATTGGCGACTCGCGAATCAAAACTCTGGCACCGGGGGCTCCAATTTGGCCATTGAAACGCGTAGGGTCACAATTTGTACAGCCCACGACCCTATTAACTCAATTCCACTGCCGCCTCTTTCCATTTTTAAGCCAATGACCGCTATTAACGCAATTTCCCCAGTTACTCTCTCCCTTTTTTGCGCCAATGAAGCCTATTAAAGCAATGTCCTCCAGCCGCTCTCTCTTTTTTGCGCCAATGAAGGCTATTAACGCAATTTCGTCCAACTACACTCTATCTTTTTAAGCCAACGACCGCTATTAACGCAATTCCCCCAGTTACTCTCTTCCTTTTTTGCGCCAACGAAGCCTAATAACTCAAATTCCCCTAGCACACTCTCTCTTTTTCGTTATTCTGTTTTTACCGAACAAAATTAAAAAGAGAGGCCCAAGCATGAGCCTCTCAATACCTTAAAAATTAGAACAATGACAGCTGGTTCTGGTCTGGCAGTGCTTCCAGGCAGCCATGGTTATCCAAAAACTCAATGATGGTCTTGGACACTTTCCCGCGCTGCTGGAGGTCTTCCTTCGAAAGGAATTCCCCTTCCTGGCGAGCCTTTACGATGTTGATTGCCGCGTTTGTACCCAATCCCGGGATGGAATTGAACGGCGGGATGAGCGAGTCGCCATCGATAATGAAATCTGTCGCACTTGAACGGTAAAGGTCCACCTTCTTGAAGGAGAAGCCCCGCTCACACATTTCGAGTGCCAATTCAAGAACCGTCATCAAGTTCTTTTCCTTGGTTGAAGCATCAAGTCCTTTTGCATTGATCTCTTCAACCTTGGCCCTTATGCTCTGCGATCCGCGAACCATTGCGTCAACATCAAAGTCCTCCGCCCGTACCGTGAAATAGGCTGCATAATACAGGAGCGGATGGTGCACTTTAAAATAAGCAATCCTGACAGCCATTAAAACATAAGCTGCGGCGTGGGCTTTCGGGAACATGTATTTTATCTTTTTACAAGAATCAATATACCACTCAGGCACCTTGTTCTTGCGCATTTCTTCTTCCATCTCATCGCTCAGGCCTTTACCTTTACGGACCGATTCCATAATTTTAAAGGCAAATGATGGTTCGAGTCCCTGGTAGATCAGGTAGACCATGATATCATCACGGCAGCCGATTACTTCGCTAAGCGTACAGACGTTGTTGTGGATCAGTTCCTGTGCATTTCCAAGCCAGACGTCGGTACCATGGGAAAGCCCGGAGATTTGCACGAGTTCCGAAAAGGTTGTCGGCTTAGTATCCTCAAGCATCTGGCGGACGAACCTTGTCCCGAATTCCGGGATACCCAAAGAACCGGTTTTACTCATGATCTGCTCTTCTGTCACTCCGAGAGATTCGGTATTCGAGAAAATTTTCATGACTTCCGGGTCGTCAGTCGGGATCGTCTTTGGATCAATTCCGCTCAGGTCCTGAAGCATCCTGATGACCGTTGGATCATCGTGCCCAAGAATATCAAGCTTTAGCAGGTTGTCATGGATGGAATGGAAGTCAAAGTGCGTTGTCCGCCATTCCGATGTCGCTGAATCAGCTGGGTATTGAATCGGCGAGAAATCATAGATATCCATATAGTCGGGGACAACGATGATTCCACCGGGATGCTGACCCGTTGTTCGTTTAACGCCGGTGCATCCTGCGACAAGACGGTCGGTTTCGGCACCGCGCATGTGCAGATTGTTATCATTCTGATAACCTCTTACATACCCGTAGGCCGTCTTTTCCGCGACGGTTCCGATGGTTCCCGCACGGTACACATTGTCCTCGCCAAAAAGCACCTTTGTATAATTGTGCGCCCTTGGCTGGTATTCACCGGAAAAGTTCAAATCGATGTCGGGCACCTTGTCCCCCTTGAAACCAAGGAAGGTTTCAAACGGAATGTCGTGGCCGTCTTTTTTATATTTGATTCCGCAATCAGGGCAATCCTTATCGGGAAGGTCAAAACCGGAACCGACGGACCCGTCATTAAAGAACTCCGACTTTTTGCATTTTGGACAGACATAATGCGGCGGCAGCGGGTTCACCTCGGTAATTTCGGTCATCGTCGCAACGAACGAAGAGCCGACCGATCCCCTGGATCCAACAAGGTAGCCATCGTCAAGCGACTTTTTAACAAGCTTGTGGGATATAAGGTAAATAACCGCGAATCCATGGCCAATGATACTCTTCAATTCTTTTTCAAGCCTGGCTTCGACAATTTCAGGCAGTTCATCCCCGTAGATGCTTCTTGCCATCGCATAGCTCATGTTGCGCATCTCTTCATCTGCGCCATCGATTTTCGGAGTATACAGGTCGTCCTTGATTGGCTTGATCACATCAATCATATCGGCAATTTTATTGGAATTGGCCACAACAATTTCCTTCGCCTTCTCCGGTCCTAGAAATGAAAATGCATCAAGCATTTCATTCGTCGTCCTAAAATGCACATCCGGAAGCCGGTGGCGATTGAGCGGATTGGCACCGCCCTGGGAATTGACCAGAATTTTACGGTATATCTTGTCATTTTCATTCAGGTAATGGACATTTCCTGTTGCGACAACTGGAATATCGAGCTTTTCGCCGATTTTGACAATATTCGTGATAATGTGTTCGAGTGACCTTTCATCACGGACTAGTTCAAGCTCGATCAAATGGGCATAAACCTGCTTTGGCATGACCTCTAGATAATCGTAGAATGAAGCGGCTTCTTCCGCCTCTTCCTTCGACTTTTGCATCATCGTCTCAAAAACTTCGCCCTTGTCGCAGCCAGAGCCGATTAAAAGGCCTTCCCGGTGTTTTTCAAGTATGGACCTTGGAATGCGGGGCACCCTGTAGAAGTACTCCAGATGGGAGATCGATACTAGCTTGAACAGATTTTTCAAGCCGGTCTCGTTTTGTGCCAAAATCGTGCAATGATGCGGACGCGCCCTTTGGTAGGCCTTCCCCTGGCCCATATAGTCATTCAGCTGGTCATGGTACTGTATTCCCTTCTCCAGCGCATCCTTGAGCATTTTCATCAGGATGTACCCTGTTGCTTCCGCATCGTAAATGGCACGGTGATGCTGGGTTAGTTCGACATCCAGTTTCTTGGCCAGGTTATTCAGACGGTGGTTCTTCATATCCGGATACAGGAGCCGTCCAAGTTCAAGCGTATCAATAACCGGATTGGATGACTTTCCAAGGCCGATTTTTTTGTAGCCAGTATTTAAAAAGCCCATGTCAAATGATGCATTGTGGGCAACAAGGATGGAATCCCCTGTCCATTCATGGAAGCGCCGAAGGACATCGTCCACTTCTGGAGCATTTTCTACCATATCATCGGTAATCCCCGTCAGTTCAATAATGGTTGCTGACAGCCGGTGATGCGGATTGGCAAACGATTCAAACCGGTCAATGATTTCACCGTCTTTCACTTTAACGGCGGCAAGTTCAATAATGGTGTCATAGACAGCTGACAAACCGGTAGTCTCAACGTCAAAGACCACAAATGTATCTTCCGCCAGCAGCCGGTGGACCGAGTTGTAGGCGATTGGCACACCGTCGTCTACCAGATTGGTTTCAACGCCATATAGGATTTTAATATCATTTTTCTTGCCTGCCCCGAATGCTTCAGGGAAGGATTGGGCTACAGCGTGGTCGGTAATGGCGACAGCTTTATGTCCCCATTTTTTCGCCTGTGCTACGAGGGAACTAACACTGCTGACCGCATCCATCTGACTCATCGGTGTATGGAGATGAAGTTCAACCCTTTTTTCGCCTTCTGGTGCAGTGTCCTGGCGAAGTTTTGGCTTTATTTCGTTCACATCATTCCCAATCATGACAAGGTCGCGGACAAAGGTGTCATTCTGGATGCTTCCCCGGACCTTCAGCCACATGCCTTTTGAGATGTGCTGGAAAATGGCTGCGTCTTCTTTGTCGCGGGAGAACATTTTAACCATGATCGAGCTTGTGTAATCGGTGATTTTAAATGTTAATAGCGTTCGTCCGCTGCGCAGCTCTTTCGTCTC
The DNA here is from genome assembly GCF_000986785.1 of Mesobacillus campisalis. Lineage (GTDB taxonomy): Bacteria > Bacillota > Bacilli > Bacillales > Cytobacillaceae > Mesobacillus_B > Mesobacillus_B campisalis. The sequence goes on from NZ_LAYY01000002.1 coordinate 94,533, forward strand.
CGCATGGAATACATATCCTTCAACCGTCACCCGGCGTTCTTCATCCACAATTTCCTCGAGCCGGCGAAAATCGGCGTCATCCTTGATGGTCAACCCGATGGTAACCGGACCATCCGGTAAGCCGTCACCCTGGTCTTTTTCCGCTTCTTTCTTCTGCATTTCCACCATCGCCATCAAAGCACGTTCCTGGTCTTCCTTTGCCTTCGCTTTTTGGAATTCTTCAAATTCCGTGGAAGATGCATTCTCTATTATTTCGGTATCGATCGCCATAGCAGGAAAACCAAAAGACTGAAAAATATCGGCGATAAGGCTGGAATACTTCCGTTTGATTGTGAGGCCTTCCATTTCATTGCGGACATTCAGGATTAGCTTATTCCCCTGTAACCTGGGGAGCTGCTCGTTTAACAGCTTCAGTAACGGAGGAGCAATACCATCAATTTCCAGGATACAGTTCTTCCAGTAATCGTGGACAAGCTGCTCGCTAATGTTTTGCTCAAGCACATGGATTGTGTATGAAACGGTCGCTATATGTGCGAATTTCTTCTCCAGCTGCGTCCTGAACCTTGTCAGCAGACTGCAAGGAATAATCTTTTCGAACTGAAAATAAAAATGCCATTTCTTCGACTTTTTTTCTATATTCACCCTGTCAATCAAGGCATTATAGAAAAATTGAGCTTCAGCATCATCTGTCAGCTGAAGCTGCTGCAGAAGCACCTGGAAACTCTCTTTCTTTTTAGAGGAAAGATCTGTCATCATGTCCCTCCTATCTATTTGAAAATCATCCTGTGATTTTTTTAGCAACAGTTATTATATCATAAAATAGTAAGCTGATTGGCTTACAGTGGCGAGAAATACTAGGAAATGATTAGGAGTTGCGTTGCATAAAAACGGACACCCACCATAGGGATGGATGCCCGCTTTTTCAATTGGTGAATCACTCACCTGTGTCCTTATCCTTTTAAAAGTTTGGCAATGGTTTCTTCAAGCTGGTCGACATGTACTTCCTCCATGTCTCCCGTTTTCCGGGACTTCACTTCGACAATGCCTTCTGCAGCTTTTTTGCCGACCGTAATCCGGACTGGCAGGCCGATGAGATCGGAGTCGGCAAACTTGACGCCCGGGCGCTCCTGGCGGTCATCGAACAGGACATCGTAGCGTACACCTTTCAGCTTTGTGTACAGCTCGTCAGCCACTTGGGCCTGGGCGTTGTCCTTCATATTGACGGCAATCAAGTGCAGCTGGAACGGAGCGACCTCAGCCGGCCAGACGAGACCTTTTTCATCATTGAACTGTTCGGCTACAGCAGCCATTACACGGGAAACACCAATTCCGTAGCAGCCCATGATCATCGGCTGGGTACGGCCATTTTCATCAAGGTATACAGCATTCATCGCTTCACTGTATCTCGTGCCAAGCTTGAAGATATGGCCGACTTCGATGCCCTTGGCAAACAAAATGTTTCCCTGGCCGTCCGGGGATGGATCCCCTTCCTGTATGAAGCGCAAATCAGCGTACTTGCTGACAGCAAAATCGCGATCAGGGTTCACGTTCACATAATGATAATTCTCTTCATTTGCCCCGCAAATTCCATTGACGACAGCTGCTACGGCATGGTCGGCAACAACCTCTACATCCTTCACGCCGATTGGCCCAATTGAACCGACAGAACAGCCGAGAATCCGCTTTGTATCTTCGGCATCAGCAAGTTCGACCGTAGCCGCTCCAAGCAGGTTTTTAAGCTTGATGTCATTCACTTCGTGATCTCCGCGCACAAGGGCGAGCACATAGGAATCATCCACCTTGAATAGCAGGGACTTGATGCAGTCCTTCGCACCTGCCTTCAGGAATTCCGACACTTCTGCAATGGTCTTCTGGTTTTCTGTCAGGACTTTGTCCAGCTCTTTTGCAGCCTCGTGCTTCCTCGAATATTCCATGGCTACTGGCGCCATTTCGATATTGGCCGCATAGCTGGAGGTATCGGAGTAGGCGATTGTGTCTTCGCCGATATCGGAAAGGACCATAAATTCATGAGTGTCCTTTCCTCCCATTGCGCCTGAATCGGCAATTACCGCACGGAAGTCGAGCCCGCAGCGCGAGAAGACATTTGAATAGGCTTTAAAGAGCAGCTCGTACACAGTATCAAGGCTTTCCTGGGATGAGTGGAAGGAATAGGCATCCTTCATGATGAATTCGCGGCCGCGAAGCAATCCAAAGCGGGGGCGTTTCTCATCCCGGAATTTGGTCTGGATTTGATAGAGAGTCAGCGGAAGACGCTTGTAGGATTTCACTTCATCGCGTACCAGGCTGGTAATCACTTCTTCATGGGTGGCCCCCAGAGCAAAATCGCGTTCATGACGGTCCTTCAGCCTCATTAGTTCAGGTCCGTACGTATACCATCTGCCAGATTCCTGCCATAGCTCAGCCTGCTGGAGGGCAGGCATTAAAAGCTCAACTCCCCCTGCATTATCCATTTCCTCGCGGATGATGTTTTCGATTTTCTGCAGCGCTCTTTTTGCGAGCGGCATATACGAGTAGACTCCGCTTGTATTCTGGCGGATATATCCTGCCCTCAACAGAAGCTGATGGCTTTTGATTTCAGCATCAGACGGTACTTCGCGCAGCGTCGGTATTAAGGTCATGCTTTGTTTCATTAGTTATACACCTCATCTATAAAATAAAAAACGGCAAAAAAGAGAGACGATACCATCCCGGATGGAGACCGGGATGGTATCGTGCAGCTTCCTTACAGGAAGAACCTTTGGATATCGTTCCAGGTGACCACAAGCATCAGCAGCATCAGCAGGGCAAATCCGATAAAGTGGACCATTCCTTCTTTGTGGCGGTCAATCGGCTTGCCTCTTACTGCCTCGACAGCGAAGAACATCAATCTTCCCCCATCAAGTGCAGGGATCGGCAGGAGGTTCATAATCCCGAGGTTTATGCTGAGCACCGCAGCCCATCTCATCAGATACCAAACTCCGGATTGGGCGACAATGCTGGTCGATTCATAAATTCCAACCGGTCCGGAAAGGGCATCAATTGAAAATTGACCTGTGATCAGCTTTCCTACGGATGTAATAATCAGCACGGTCCAGTTGTAGGTCTCTTCAAACCCATAAACGACCGCTTTAAGCGGCGATTTTTCTACCGGACTGTAGACACCAATGATTCCGATGGTCTGACCCTCAACTTCGCGGGCAGCTGGCGTCACCGAAATTTCCAAGGTTTCTCCGCCTCGCTCAACAACGAATTCAAGATTTTCACCTGGATTTTTCTGGATGATTTCAACCACATCTGTCCAGCTGGATATTTCGGACCCTTCGATGCTGTGGACGATATCGCCTTCCTGCAGCCCCGCTTCAAGCGCCGAGCCATCCGGTGCAAGCTTTCCAAGCATTGGTTCATTTGAAGGCATTCCCTGGAATAATGCGATGATAATGAAAACGACAAGCGCGAGGATAAAATTGAACAACGGCCCGGCAAAGATGGCCATGGCCCTTTGGCCCAGAGTCTTGGAAGCAAATTGCCTGTCATAAGGAGCAATCTGGCTCTCCACCCCATTTTCCACAAGCACTGCTTCAGGGCTGACTTCGAACCTTTGCAGCTTTTCATCGTCACCATCTTCATAGCCATTGATGAAAAGCTTGTGCTCAATGTCCGCCTGCTCAACCTCGATAATGCGGGCATCGGGATACTTGTCTTTGTTGTTCAAGATGATTTTGTCCACCTGATTATCCCTGTTAAACAGCAGGCCAATCCGGTACCCCGGCTTAATTTCCACCATTTCCGGGTCTTCGCCTGCCATCCTGACAAAACCGCCAATTGGCAGCAGCCGGATCGTGTAGGTCGTTTCGTTTTTCGTCGTGGAGAATACCTTTGGCCCCATGCCGATGGCAAACTCGCGGCAAAGGATGCCGGCCCGCTTGGCAAAAATTAAATGGCCCAGCTCATGAAAGAATACGAGAGCGCCAAAAATGACGATAAAGGCAATGACTGTACTCATTAGATAACCACCTTTTTAAGGGATAAGGATGCTTACATCTTGTCTGGTTTTTTCATCAATGGCTTTTATGGTTTCCAAATCGGGATTAAGGATGTTTTCATGGGAATCAAGCATCTTTTCAATCAAATCCTCGATTTGAAGGAATGTGATCCGCCCTTCCAGGAAAGCCGCGACAGCCGCCTCGTTCGCTGCATTTAAAACCGTAGGCATGGTCCCGCCGGCCCTGCCGGCATCAAAGGCAAACTTTAGGCAGCGGAACCGGTCAAAATCCATCTGTGAAAAATGCAATTTCCCTATCTCCGCCAGATTCAGCCTCTTGCCGGATGGCAAAGGGAGACGGTCCGGATAGGTAAGGGCATACTGGATTGGAACTCTCATATCCGGAGTCCCCAGCTGGGCGATGATGCTGGAGTCATGAAACTCGATCATGGAGTGGATGATGCTTTCCTTATGAAGGAGCACCGAGATCTGGTCGTAAGGCATGGAAAAAAGCCAATGTGCCTCAATCACCTCTAGCCCTTTGTTCATCATGGTAGCCGAATCAATCGTAATTTTTGCACCCATTGACCAGTTGGGGTGGTTCAAAGCCTCTGACACCGTCACTCCAACCAGTTCTTCCCTCGTACGGTCGCGGAAGCTTCCTCCCGAGGCCGTTAAAATCAACTGCTCAATATTTTTCGCCCTTTCACCTTGAAGAGCCTGATAAATGGCCGAGTGCTCACTGTCCACTGGCAGGATGGGCACTCCATGCTTTTTGGCAGCTTCCATAACAAGGTGTCCTGCTGTTACAAGTGTCTCTTTATTGGCAATCGCAATGGTTTTGCCTGCCTCAATGGCCTTAAGGGTTGGAGACAGTCCGACACTTCCGAGGACGGCATTTACAAGAATATCAGCGTTTGAATAAACGGCTGCCTCTTCAAGCCCTGTTGGTCCATAGCCAATTTTCAGGCCGGGGAATTCAGCCTTGAGCTTGTCGCTGTCGCCTCTTTCCTGCACCGACACGTATTCAGGCTGAAACTCGGCAACAGCCTTGCGGACAAGTTCTAGATTCCGGCCGGCCGACAGGCTGACAAGCTTAAACTCTGCAGGATGTTCTCTGATGATATCGAGCGTTTGGACCCCGATGGACCCTGTTGCTCCTAATAAACTGATTTTTTTCACTCATTTCACTCCTATTAATAACACACAGCAGTGCTTTTCACTGCGGATGAAGCCTTTTTCCCATTCTACAGCATATTCATGAAGTGAAGCAGAGGCAGGACGAACAGCAGGCTGTCGAACCTGTCCAAAATTCCTCCATGGCCGGGAAGGATCCTTCCCGAGTCCTTGACATGGTAATGCCGTTTCATGGCTGATTCGACCAAGTCGCCAACCTGCCCGGAGATGGACAGCACTGCGGTTGCCAGAAGCAGGAGCAGCAACGGTACATTCATTTCGGCAAACAAGCCGAAGAGCAGACCGACAATCATGGCACATACAATTCCGCCAAAGAAGCCTTCCCTTGTTTTATTCGGGCTGATTTCCGGCCAGAGCTTATTCTTGCCGATGGCCCTGCCGATGAAATAGGCCCCTGAATCTGTCGCCCAGATCAGGAACAAGGAATAAAACACAAACGTCAGCCCATTATCACTGGCTCTTGTTTCAATGAAATAGTAAAAGCCTATCCCCACATAAAGGGTTGCCATTATGGAAAAGGCTACATCATCGAAGGTAAACCGGTTTTTTGTCACAACGGTATAAGTTAGAAATAATAGCACTGCAAAAAGGGTAAGTTCGATTTTGCTGTAGTTCATGTCAGCCAGGATTTCATGATAATCGCTTGGAATAAGAAATATCCATAGCAAGATTAGTGAAATGATGCCTGGTATTGACCATATTTTTATATTGCGCATTTTCAGTGCTTCGTACAGGCCCACAGATGCCAGCAGGTAAACCATCAGCACGAACGGCCAACCGCCAAAAAGGACGATCGGAAGAAAAACGGCTGCTGCAATGACCCCTGTTATAATTCTTTGCTTCATCTAATCAACACCTTTATTATACTCCTCCAAATCGCCGCTGGCGGCTTTGGAATACTTCGATGGCCTCGACAAAATGCTCCTCGCTGAAATCCGGCCACAATACATCAGTGAACCAAAACTCCGAGTAGGCAAGCTGCCAAAGCATAAAATTGCTCAGTCGTATTTCTCCGCTCGTTCGGATCAGCAGGTCTGGATCCGGCAGGGATGAGGTCATCAGATAAGAGGAAAAAGTCTCTTCATCCAGTTCGCCCACTTCCAGTGTGCCTTTATTGCAGTCATTTAAAACGTCCTTGACTGCATCCAGTATCTCTGCCCTGCTTCCATAATTCAGCGCAAAGTTCAAAGTCAGGCCGGTATTATCCTTGGTGTCCTTCATGGCCTTTTCGACCGCTCTCTGCGTATGGGGCGGCAATTTGTCTTTGTAGCCCATCATTGTTACTTTGACATTTTCTTCAACAAGTTCGGGAAGATAGGTGCCAAGAAATTCCTCGGGAAGCTTCATCAGGAAGTCTACTTCCCGTTTTGGCCGCTTCCAGTTCTCCGTCGAAAACGCATAGACTGTCAACGTTTTAACCCCGAGCTGACTGGCAAGCTTGGTGATTTTGCGAACGACCTTCATCCCTTCATGATGGCCAGCAATCCTCGGCAGTGATCTCTTTTGTGCCCATCTGCCGTTTCCATCCATAATGATTGCGATATGCGAAGGCGGTTCCTGTGACTTTACTTGCAAGATTCGTTCATTAAGGCTGGAAGCTTTATTCTGGGTCTTCCAGGGATTTAGTTTGTTTAACATAAGACAGCTCCCCTAAGGTAGGATAAACGTGGCTCCAACAGGAAATAACAGGTAATGGTTGGCGCCCTGATTTCCGTATGTTCCTATCATACCAAAAATGAAAAAAGATATCTCTATAAATACTATGTAGACCGATTCTCAATCAGAATATCCCATCCTGCCATGTTTTTTCAGGCCTATGAAAAAACCCCCATTGCAAGGGGGCTTTTCATATTGGAATTTTCACATTACAATCTGGCTGTCAAAGCTAAACTTCCAGTAATTCCTTTTCTTTATCCTTCGTAATCTGGTCGATTTTATTAATGAATTCGTCCGTCAGCTTTTGAATGTCCTCGGAGTAGCCGCGAAGAGCATCCTCAGTAATTTCACCGTTTTTCTCAAGCTTTTTAAGTTCGTCGTTGCCATCACGGCGGATATTGCGGATGCCTACTTTGGCTTCTTCAGATTCTTTTTTCACTTGCTTAGCCAGTTCCCGGCGGCGTTCTTCTGTCAATTGAGGAATCGCCAGACGGATGATGGATCCATCACTTGTAGGATTGATGCCAAGATCCGATTTCATGATAGCTTTCTCAATCTCACCCAGGATGGATTTATCATAAGGCTGGATGACCAGAAGCCTTGCTTCCGGAACGGAAATACCAGCAAGCTGGTTAACAGGTGTAGGCGCTCCGTAATAATCAACAGTGATCCTGTCTAAAAGAGACGCGCTTGCGCGGCCTGCACGGATGCTTGCCAACTCGCGTGTGTAAGCCTGGATGGCTTTGCTCATTCTGTCCTTTGCCTTTTCAATGACTTGTTTTGGCATGATTATTTCCCCCTCACAATAGTTCCGATTTTTTCACCCATAACGGCTCTCTTAATATTACCTTCCTCCATAATAGAGAATACAATCAATGGGATGTCGTTGTCCATACATAAGGAAGAAGCGGTGGAGTCCATGACTGCCAGGCCTTCCTTAATGACATCAAGGTAAGAAAGTTCATCATATTTCACAGCATCTTTATTGGTCCGAGGATCTGCTGAATAGACACCATCGACATTGTTCTTGGCCATCAGAATCGCTTCGGCTTCAATTTCTGCCGCTCTTAAGGCTGCTGTTGTATCTGTTGAAAAATATGGGTTGCCGGTGCCAGCAGCAAAGATGACAACACGGGTTTTCTCAAGGTGGCGGATCGCACGTCTGCGGATGTATGGTTCGGCGACCTGGCGCATCTCAATGGACGTCTGAACCCGCGTTTCCACACCTTCATGCTCAAGGCTGTCCTGAAGAGCAAGTGAATTCATGACGGTTGCCAGCATCCCCATATAATCCGCTGTTGCCCGGTCCATGCCCATCTCTTCACCAATCTTGCCGCGCCAGATATTGCCGCCTCCAACTACAACCGCTACCTCGACACCAAGGTCGGCAAGCTCCTTGACCTGGCTGGCTACATTCTTAATGACAGTAGGGTTGATGCCAAAGCCTTGTTCCCCTGCTAAAGCCTCTCCGCTTAACTTTAAGACAACACGTTTGTATTTTGGGCTGCTCATAGAAACCTCCATTTATGTAAAAAAGAATTTATTTCAAAAACAGGGAACACAAAGTGTTCCCTGATTGTTTCATTCACATTATTATTTCTTGTTTACCTGGTTCATTACTTCTTCAGCGAAGTTGTCTTCGCGCTTCTCGATTCCTTCGCCAACTTCGTAGCGAACGAACTCACGGACAGTGCCGCCTTTGGATTCAACAAACTGGCGTACTTTCTGATCAGGATTCTTTACGAATGACTGATCAAGAAGGCAGACATCTTCAAAGTACTTGCCAAGACGTCCTTCAACCATTTTCGCCACGATGTTTTCCGGCTTTCCTTCGTTCAGCGCCTGTTGAGTCAGAACCTGACGCTCGCGCTCAACTTCTTCCTGGGAAACTTCGTCACGGGAAACGTATTTAGGATTGATCGCCGCAATATGCATGGAAACGTCCTTAGCAGCTGCTTCATCAGTAGTTCCTTCAAGAACAGTCAGGACCGCAATGCGTCCTCCCATATGAAGGTAAGCACCAAATGCATCGGCATCTGTTTTGGTTTTTACTTCGAAACGGCGAAGGGAAAGCTTTTCACCAATTTTAGCGATTGCTGCATTAATGTGGGCTTCAACTGTTGCACCGTTGTCCATTGTTTGAGCATTAGCTTCTTCAACCGTTGCAGGCTTGTTTTTAAGAATATGAGCACCAAGCTCTTTCACAAGATTCTGGAACCCTTCATTTTTCGCTACGAAGTCTGTTTCAGAGTTGACTTCAAGGATGACAGCTTCGTTTCCTTCAACAACTACGGAAGCAAGACCTTCAGCTGCAATGCGGTCGCCTTTCTTTGCTGCTTTCGCAATTCCCTTTTCACGAAGGAAGTCAATTGCTTTTTCCATGTCTCCATCTACTTCTTGAAGGGCTTTCTTGCAATCCATCATTCCAGCGCCAGTTTTTTCACGAAGTTCTTTAACCATTTGTGCTGTAATTGCCATATCGTTTATTCCTCCTTAATTTTTGTCGGTATGTACCTATTGCCTATTTTCTCATTAATCTAGAGTTTTAAACTCTAAAAAAAGGTGATAAAGGGTATCCCTATATCACCTTTCCCCATTTCTAGCTTAAGCTTCAACAGGTTCTGCTGTTTCTTCGCCCTGTTTTGCTTCAAGAATCGCATCTGCCATTTTGCCTGTCAACAATTTAACCGCGCGGATTGCATCGTCGTTTGCAGGGATGACAACATCGATTTCATCTGGATCGCAGTTTGTATCAACGATACCAACGATTGGAATGTTCAGTTTGCGAGCTTCCGCAACTGCAATGCGCTCTTTGCGTGGATCGATGATGAAAAGAGCATCAGGAAGGCTCTTCATATCTTTGATACCGCCAAGGAATTTTTCCAAGCGCTCTTGCTCTTTTCTTAATTGAACAACTTCTTTCTTCGGAAGAACTTCAAAAGTTCCGTCTTCTGACATTCTTTCGATATCTTTAAGGCGCGCAATACGCTTTTGGATTGTTTCGAAGTTTGTTAGTGTTCCGCCCAACCAGCGCTGGTTAACATAGTACATGCCAGAACGTTCTGCTTCTTCTTTCACAGAGTCCTGAGCTTGTTTCTTTGTACCAACGAAAAGAACAGTACCGCCTTCAGCAGCTAATTCTTTTACCCAGTTGTAAGCTTCCTCTACCTTCTTAACTGTCTTTTGAAGGTCGATGATGTAGATGCCGTTACGCTCAGTGAAGATATATTTCTTCATCTTAGGGTTCCAGCGGCGAGTCTGGTGACCGAAATGTACACCAGCTTCAAGCAATTGCTTCATTGAAATGACTGACATGATTTTTCCTCCTAATGGTTTTTGTTTGCCTCCGGCCATTTCCTCTTTGAGCGAAAACTGTTGGAACAGCACCATCCGCCCAAATCCATGACCGTGTGTATTAACACCGTTTAATACTATAGCACATGAGGAGTCCACAATCAAGTACTGGTTTGGAATTCCCCATAAAAAATCCTGTTCTGGGGAACAGGATTTTTAAAGCTCAACTTAATTAGATTTCAGCTTTTCAAGCTCGAGAAGGAATTTGTCATTCAGGACCTTGATGTAGGTACCTTTCATTCCTAGTGAACGAGACTCAATGACCCCTGCGCTTTCCAGCTTGCGCAGTGCGTTTACGATCACGGAACGTGTGATGCCCACACGATCGGCAATCTTGGAAGCGACAAGCAAGCCTTCCTTGCCATTCAACTCTTCAAAAATATGTTCAATCGCTTCAAGCTCGCTGTAGGAAAGGGAGCTGATTGCCATCTGTACGACAGCCTTGCTGCGTGCTTCCTCTTCGATTTCTTCCGCTTTTTCGCGAAGGATTTCCATGCCGACAACTGTGGAGCTGTATTCAGCCAAAATCAGATCATCATCACGGAATGGCGCTTCTACGCGGCCTAGCAGCAGGGTCCCCAAACGCTCACCGCCTCCGATGATTGGAACAATTGTCGTCAAGCCATTCTTGAACAAGTCTTTGTTTTCAACCGGGAAGATGGTGTATTCACTTTCCACATCCAGGTTTGAAGATGTCTCGTGGATATTGAACAGGCCTTGAGTATACTCTTCCGGGAACTGGCGGTCTTCAAGCATTTTTTTGATACGCTCGTTTTCAATCTGCTGATTGATGGCAAAGCCAAGCAGCTTTCCGCGGCGGCTTACAATAAAGATATTTGCTTCAATGACTTCGGATAATGTCTCAGACATTTCCTTGAAATTTACCGGCTTTCCAGCAGCCTTTTGCAGCAATGCATTGATTTTTCTAGTTTTCGACAATAAGTCCATTTAATTCTTCCTCCTATTTGCATAAACAAATCTACCATTTGTGTTGCTTCTTATATCAGTGAATTTTCCGGGAACATGGTTCATTTTTTGTCTACCCATAACACCATGTGACAAAACGGATGTTTACAGGATGAACCTGCTCAAATCCTTGTTGCGGGAAATCGCGCCGAGTTTCTCCTCCACATACTGGGGAGTGATCACTATCTTTTCCATTGTAATATCAGGAGCCTCAAAGCTTAAATCCTCAAGCAATTTCTCAAGAATGGTGTGCAGCCTTCTCGCCCCAATATTGTCGGTATTCTGGTTCACCTCATACGCAACCTCAGCTAATTTACGTATAGCATCGTCAGAAAATTCAATTTGTATACCTTCTGTTTCCAATAATGCTTCATATTGTTTTGTAAGTGCATTATCAGGCTCCACAAGAATCCGGTAAAAGTCGTCCACAGTGAGTTTGGTCAGTTCCACCCGAATTGGAAAGCGGCCCTGAAGTTCCGGTATCAAATCAGATGGCTTTACCATATGGAAAGCACCTGCTGCAATGAACAGAACATGGTCTGTTTTGACCGGGCCATATTTTGTGACAACGGTTGAACCTTCCACAACCGGCAGTATATCACGCTGGACGCCTTCGCGGGAGACATCGGCCGATGATCCGCCTGAACTTTTGCTGGCAATCTTGTCAATCTCGTCGATGAATATGATTCCTGTCTGCTCAGCCCTGACAGTCGCCTCCTGGGCAACTTCGTCCATATCGATCAATTTTTGTGCTTCTTCATTTGCCAGCACCTTTCTAGCCTCTTTGACAGGAAGTTTGCGTTTTTTCCGTTTCTTCGGCATTAGGTTTCCAAGCGCGTCCTGCATGTTCATTCCCATCTGTTCCATGCCCGAACCCTGAAGCATATCGAACATCGAAGGAGTCTGTTCTTCCACTTCAACAGTCACAACCTCATTCTCGAGTTCGCCTTGCTGAAGCTTTAGCTCCACAGCCCTTCGACGGTCCCTTAAGTTCATGTCTTCCGTCGCTGAAGAGTTATCCTGCTCCTGCTGGGCCGCCCCGCCGAACAGCATTTCCAGCGGATTTTTATAATTGGCTGATTTCTTGGCCGAAGGGACGAGCAATTCGACCAGGCGCCGGTTGGCGTTTTCTTCCGCCCGTTCCTTGACACCCTGCATTTTTTCTTCCTTTACAAGGCGGACAGACGTTTCAACCAAATCACGGACCATGGATTCAACATCCCGGCCGACATAGCCGACCTCCGTGAATTTCGTAGCCTCAACCTTCACAAAAGGAGCTCTTACCATTTTTGCCATTCTTCTGGCAATTTCAGTCTTGCCAACACCTGTAGGTCCAATCATCAAAATGTTTTTCGGGGAGATTTCGTCCCTGATTTCTTCCGAAAGGAGACTTCGGCGATATCGGTTCCTCAAGGCTACCGCCACGGCCTTTTTGGCCTCTTTTTGCCCAATGATGTATTGGTCGAGCCGTTCAACAATTTGCCTTGGAGTCAGGTTATTTGTATTTTTCATACGTGCTGCTCCTCCCCTATAATTCTTCCACGATAATATTGGAGTTCGTATAGACACAGATATCGGCTGCGATTTCAAGGGCAGCCTTGGCTATTTCTTTTGCCGTCAGGTGCTCCGACGCATACCTTTTCAGCGACCTTCCGGCAGCAAGCGCATAATTTCCGCCGGATCCGATTGCAAGGATTCCATCGTCCGGCTCGATTACTTCCCCGGTGCCCGAAATCAGCAGCATATGTTCCTCATTCATTACAATCAGCATCGCTTCAAGCTGTCTGAGCATCTTGTCGCCTCTCCATTGCTTGGCAAGTTCCACGGCGGCACGCTGAAGGCTTCCATTGTATTCCTCGAGCTTGGCTTCGAACATTTCAAACAAAGTAAAAGCATCTGCTACAGAGCCGGCAAAGCCGGCGATCACTTTTCCATTAAACAATTTTCTCACCTTGCGTGCTGTGTGTTTCATCACAACAGCGTTGCCGAATGTAACCTGACCATCCCCAGACATGGCACTTTTTCCATTGTGCTTTACTGCAAAAATGGTCGTTGCATGAAATTGAGACATCCCGTTTCCCTCCTTACAGACTTATGCCCTAGGATGTGTGGACATATAGGTCCGCCTTAAGTGTTCATTGGTTACATGTGTGTATATTTGCGTTGAAGAAAGGAAGGCATGGCCAAGCAGCTCCTGGACCGTCCTCATATCTGCTCCATTGTTCAGCAGATGGGTTGCGAATGTGTGCCGAAGCTTATGAGGGTGGATTTTCCCCTGCAGAGAGGAATTCTCAAACATCTTGTTCAAAATCCCCCGGACTCCCCGCGCTGTGAGCGGCCCGCCCCTGAAGTTGACGAACAAATAGCCATGATCCTCTTTATCACCAAGAAGTTCGTTTCTGGCTGATTGTATATAGGTTTGCAATTCATCATGAGCAAAACTTCCGAAAGGAACATATCTTTCTTTGTGCCCCTTTCCGTGAACAAGAACGGTCGACAGAAAAAAATCCAGATCGCTTAACCTGATTTTGCAGCATTCACTGACACGGATGCCCGTTCCATACAGCAATTCCAGCAGTGCTTTATTCCTCTTCCCAAGCGGGGTTTCTGTTTCACAGGCGTCAAAAAGCAGCTCCAGTTCCTGTTCATAAAAGAATTCCGGAAGCCGCTTTTCAGCCTTGGGAAGGGAAACAAGCGCGAACGGGTTTTCGTCAACAAGCTTTTCACGGACAAGGAACCTGTAAAAACTCCGCAGACAGGAAATTTTGCTTGCGGCCGTTCTCCTTGCCAGTTTTTTATCATACATCCTTGTCAAAAAAATCCTCACATCTCCATACTGGACTTCCGCCAGGCTTGGGATGGCTTGTTCAGCCATGAACATAAAAAAACTGGTAATGTCATGGTGGTATTGCTCAATGGTCGCTTGTGAGTAATTTTTCTCAATCTGCATATATTCGATAAATAATTTTAGAGCCTCGTGCTTGCCTACTTGCATAACCTGTCACCTCACATGGGCTACTAAATCGTACCACAATTCAGCAGCCCGCTGCAATAAAGTTTACAAATATTTCACAAAGTTCTGAATTGTTTCCAACGCCCGGTTTGCATGCTGTTCGTTTCGTTCTTGTTTTCCTTTGATTTTGACAGGCAGTTCAGGGAATAACCCAAAGTTGGCATTCATAGGCTGGAAGTTTTTAGAGTTGGTAGTCGTAATATAGCGTGACATGCTTCCCATAGCCGTTTCTGCCGGAAATTCCACCGGCTCTTCCCCTTTTACAAGCCTGGCAGCATTAATCCCGGCAATCAATCCACTTGCGGCCGATTCGACATATCCCTCGACTCCAGTCATTTGCCCTGCAAAGAACAAATCTTCCCTGTTTTTGAATTGATAGGTTGCTTTTAGCACTTTAGGTGAATTGATGAACGTATTTCTGTGCATTACGCCGTACCGGACAATTTCCGCATTTTCAAGACCCGGGATCAGCCGGATGACTTCTTTCTGAGGGCCCCATTTTAAATGCGTCTGAAATCCGACAATATTGTAAAGGGTTCCTGCAGCGTCATCCTGGCGAAGCTGGACAACGGCATAGGGACGCTTTCCTGTTTTCGGATCCTCAAGACCGACAGGCTTCATTGGTCCAAAGAGCATCGTTTTCCTGCCCCGGTTTGCCATTACCTCGATCGGCATGCAGCCTTCAAAGAAAATTTCTTTCTCGAATTCTTTCAGGGGAACCGTTTCCGCAGAAGTCAGCGCTTCGTAAAAGCGGTCAAATTCCTCCTCTGTCATCGGGCAGTTGAGGTACGCTGCCTCTCCCTTGTCATAACGGGACTTCAAATAGACTTTGTCCATATCAATGCTGTCTTTTTCAATGATTGGAGCAGCTGCATCATAAAAGTAAAGATACTCTTCCCCCGTTAGCTCTTTCAATCCAAGTGAAAGTGCTTCACTTGTAAGTGGGCCTGTTGCAATGATCGTTGGGCCTTCAGGAATTCCTGTAACTTCTTCATTAAAGACCGTCACATTCGGGTGGTTTTTCACCTGCTCGGTGACTCTAGCCGCAAAGTCATGACGATCCACGGCAAGGGCTCCGCCTGCCGGGACCGAACTTGCATCAGCTGAGCCAATGATAACAGAGTCAAGCATCCTCATTTCTTCCTTCAAAACTCCCACTGCATTTGTAAGAGTATTGGCACGAAGAGAATTGCTGCAAACCAGTTCGGCAAATTTATCTGTATGGTGGGCCGGTGTCTGCCTGACTGGCCTCATTTCATATAAGTTCACTTTTATCCCGCGCTTGGCAAGCTGCCAGGCGGCTTCACTGCCAGCAAGTCCTGCACCAACAACATTCACGATTTTTTCTGCCATTTTGTTTCCTCCAGTTGCTTCCATTATCTATATGCGATTGCTTGATTATCCCGCATTAACTGGCAGTAAGACCTCACTTCAGGATTTCAGAGAGGAAGCAATAAAGATTCGTGGGGATCAACTGCCAGTAAAGCCCGATTGGTTCAACTAACATTCAGTGGGGATGAAGCTCCCCCACTGAATGAAGTTTCACTTTATTTTGCCCTCAATAGTCCATTTTGCACTTTACATTACGAAAATAAAAGCAAAAAGTTTCAAGTTTGCAAAAAATGATTCTATCACAGTTTCCGCAAAAAGCAAAAGAGTGAGCTTATGCTCACCCTAACTTTGCTGCGCTTCCTTATAATCACATTCTGTACAGGAAACCTGAACGCCTTTTTTAAGCTTTTTCTCCACCATCAGGCTGTCACACTTCGGACAGCTGCGGGCGATCGGCTTATCCCAGGACAGGAACTCACAAGCCGGAAAGCGGTCACAGCCATAGAATATCCGCCGTTTTTTACTTTTCCGTTCGATAATGTTCCCTTCTTTGCAGTTCGGGCATTTTACGCCGATCTCCTTGACAATCGCTTTCGTATTGCGGCAATCCGGGAAGTTGCTGCATGCCATGAACTTACCGTACCGGCCCATTTTGAACACCATCTCATTGCCGCATTGCTCGCAGTCTTCCCCGGCAGGTTCATCCTTGATTTCAATTTCCTGCATCTCTTTTTCTGCTATTTCGAGGTGCTTTTCAAAGTCCTGGTAAAACTCATCAATGATTTTGACCCAATTGACTTTGCCATCTTCTACGTTATCCAGGTCTTGTTCCATTTTTGCGGTAAACTCGACATCAAGAATATCCGGAAAGAATTCCACCATCAGCTCATGGACGATTTCTCCCAGTTCTGTCGGAACAAATCTTTTGTTGTCCAAGGCGACATAGCTCCGCTTTTGAATCGTATCCAGTGTTGGCGCATAGGTGGAAGGTCGGCCGATTCCCAGTTCTTCAAGCGTCCTGACAAGACGGGCCTCCGTATACCGCGGCGGCGGCTGGGTAAAGTGCTGTTTGGGCTCCATGTCCTTCTTAAGTACCTCATCGCCTTCTTTGAGGTCCGGCAGCAGCCTGTCTTTCTCTTCAACCTGGTCATCCGAACCTTCTACATACACCTTCATGAAACCAGGGAACTTTACTTTCGATCCGGTCGCCCTGAAAATGACCCCAGAGTTTTCGAGGTCCACGCTCATGGTGTCCATGATCGCCGAGGCCATTTGACTTGCCACAAACCTCTCCCAGATTAGTTTGTATAAACGAAGCTGGTCTCTCGATAAAAATTCCTTCAGGCTGTTGGGCTCCTTCAGGACACTTGTTGGCCGGATGGCCTCGTGGGCATCCTGGGTATTTCCCTGTTTCTTTTCCTTCTTTGCTTCGCCCTTCAGGTACTCTTTGCCGTATTGACTAGTGATATAATTTGCTGCCTCAGCCTGTGCAACTTCGGAAATCCGCGTTGAATCCGTCCTCATATACGTAATCAAACCGACCGTTCCTTCTTTGCCCAGGTCAATTCCTTCGTATAGCTGCTGTGCAAGCATCATCGTCTTCTTGGCCCTGAAATTCAGTTTTCGGGCTGCCTCCTGCTGAAGGGAGGAAGTGATAAAGGCAGGGGAAGGGTGGCGTTTCCGTTCTTTTTTTACCACGGATGTAATACTGAATTTATTGCCCTTCAGCTGCTGCATCACCTTTTTGACATCGTCCTCTGATTTGAGTTCTGCTTTTTTACCATCCATTCCATAAAAAGAGCCTTCAAACTTGCTTTTTCCCTTGAGGAACTCGGCTCCAATCGTCCAGTATTCCTCCGGTTCAAACTTTTGGATCTCCCTTTCGCGCTCAATGATCAGCTTTAAGGCTACTGACTGGACACGGCCCGCGCTTAGGCCTTTTTTCACCTTTTTCCAAAGGATCGGGCTGATATTGTATCCGACAAGCCTGTCTAGTACGCGACGCGCCTGCTGAGCATCCACAAGGGCCATATTGATCGGGCGGGGATGCTTGAATGACTCCTTGATTGCATCCTTTGTAATCTCGTTAAAAACGACGCGGCAATCGGAGTTAACATCCACATCAAGACTATGGGCCAAATGCCAGGCAATCGCTTCCCCTTCGCGGTCGGGGTCAGCTGCGAGAAAAATTTTCTTGGCTTTGCGGGCAGCCGATTTCAATTCTTTTAAAACCGGTCCTTTTCCGCGAATCGTAATATACTTTGGCTCGAACTGATGCTCTATATCGACTCCCATCTGGCTCTTGGGCAAATCCCTTACATGTCCCATGGAAGCTTTAACTTTATATTTTTTTCCTAGGTAACGCTCAATCGTTTTCGCTTTCGCTGGCGACTCAACGATGACTAAAAATTCCGACATCCAATTTGTCCTCCTTAAGAGGGAATAAAATTACACCTATTATTTAATATTAAGAACCCCGCTGTCAATAAACAGGGCGAGTAACCGTTTTCAGTTTTTGTATTTGAGGCAAGGATTCTGCCAGGACTTTGCAGAAGTAGCGGCGCTTTTAAGTCGGTGGGCTCCAGCCCATACGTCGCTGAACAGGCGCTTCCGCTTTTAATCTTTCCAGCTCCGCCTCCTAGCCCCTCGGGTCATAAGCCATTCCCCGCCAGAAGGCAAAGAACGCCTTCTTACGGCGACTGTCTTATGCCTGTCGGGCCTGTGCAGTCGGCTCCGCTTTTAAGTGTCCTGATGCACAATGTATAATAGATTTTAATTTATTTCAACCATTTTGTAACAATTTTTCATAATTTAACTTTATTGGCCATGGTGTTTGGGCGGCTGCAAGATGCTTGATCTCCCTGCTTTTATCCTTTAAAAAACTAAAAAATAATTTCTTCTATTATATCTTTCGGTTCCTTGACCAGTTTTGCCCCCATTTGAATTAATTCATTCGTCCCGGCCGATTTTGGTTCGAAAATGCTCCCTGGAATCGCAAACACTTCCCTGCCTTCGTTCAAAGCAAAATCCGCTGTAATGAAGGAGCCGCTCCGCTTTTTCGCCTCAACCACGAGGGTTCCTTTAGCAAGGCCGCTGATGATTCGGTTTCTCATCGGAAAATGCCATCTTTCAGGCCTGGTATATGGGGGATACTCCGACAGAAGCAGATGGTGGTTCATCATATACTGGGCCAGCCCAAGGTTCTCTTTTGGGTATATATGCTCGAATCCTCCGGCTATGACACCTATCGTACTTCCGCCGTTTCTGATTGCCATCTGGTGGGCATAAGTATCTATTCCCTTGGCGAGACCGCTGATAATGACAGCACCGCTGTCAATCAACTGTGGAAACAAGGCCCCAATTGCTTGTTTTCCATAGTCACTGGCCTCTCGGCTGCCGACCACAGCAAGGGGGAACACGCTTTTCAGCAGCCTGATATCGCCCTTGGCAAACAGCATCCAGGGCGGCTGATAAATGGATTTTAGGATTTCCGGATACTCGTCATCCAATAAACTGATCAGGTGAATGCCATTTCTCTGATATTGCTCCAAAATCTGCTCAATCGGGAGTTGGTGCATGGTAACAGCCGGGAATTTTTTCGATAGGGGGTTTTCAGGTTTGAAGGAAAATGTGGTCAAAGTGGGGTCGGCCTGAAGAATAAGCTTTACATTTTTCCAGCTCATCTGCTTGCAGTGCAGCAGGCAGGCAAGCCTTTTTTTATATTCATCCATAACGGGGAACCTCCTGGAGAGTCATTTTTATTGAGGAAGGAAATTTCCGGAGGATGGGGCAGGAATTGCAAACAGTCCCTCTAAAATGAGGGACTGTTTTGCCTATGGTCTTAGTGTGTTTTGCATTTTTCATAAAGTCCTTGCTCTTTCAGGACTTCAATAAGTGTTTCTCCCATTACAGAAGGAGTTTCAGCAACCTTGATGCCGCTTTCGTTCATGACACGGATCTTTTCGTCAGCCGTTCCTTTTCCGCCGGAAATGATCGCACCAGCATGGCCCATGCGCTTTCCAGGAGGAGCAGTTCTTCCTCCGATGAAGCCGACAACAGGCTTGGTCATGTTCGCCTTTACCCACTCTGCCGCTTCTTCTTCTGCGGTACCGCCGATTTCACCAATCATGATTACGGCATAGGTATCAGGATCTTCATTGAACGCTTTTAATACATCGATGAAGTTTGTGCCGTTTACAGGGTCGCCACCGATCCCGACTGCTGTCGTCTGGCCGATTCCGGCCTGGGTAAGCTGGTGAACCGCTTCGTATGTTAAAGTTCCAGAGCGGGAAACAACACCAACATGGCCTTTCCTATGGATATACCCTGGCATGATTCCGATTTTGCACTCGTCAGCCGTAATCACGCCCGGGCAGTTAGGCCCTACAAGGCGTGTCTTCTTGCCTTCCATGTAGCGCTTTACTTTAACCATGTCCAAAACAGGGATATGTTCTGTAATACAAATTGCAAGGTCAAGCTCTGCATCTACCGCTTCCATGATCGCATCAGCTGCGAATGGTGCTGGAACGTAGATGACGGAAGCCGTCGCTCCGGTAGCTTCTACCGCTTCTTGAACCGTGTTGAAAACGGGAACGCCTTCCACTTCCTGGCCGCCTTTGCCTGGAGTCGTCCCACCTACGATTTTTGTGCCATATTCAAGCATTTGCTTTGTATGGAAAAGGGCTGTTGAACCAGTGATCCCTTGTACGATTACTTTTGTATCTTTATTAATGAATACACTCATGACAACTATTCTCCTTCCTATCCTACTTAACTAGTGAAACGATCTTCTGTGCGCCGTCAGCCATGGATTCAGCAGCAACAATATTCAGTCCGGATTCATTCAGAATCTGTTTGCCCAGGTCGACATTTGTGCCTTCAAGACGAACAACGAGGGGCACTTCGAGGCCTACCTGCTTCGCAGCCTCCACAACGCCTGTTGCAATGACATCGCACTTCATGATTCCGCCAAAGATATTGACAAAAATGCCTTTCACATTCGGATCGGAAAGAATGATTTTAAACGCTTCAGTTACCTTTTCAGCTGTCGCGCCGCCCCCAACATCAAGGAAGTTGGCCGGCTCGCCGCCATAGTGCTTGACGATATCCATAGTGGACATCGCAAGGCCGGCACCGTTGACCATGCAGCCGATGTTTCCATCAAGGGAGATATAGCTCAGGTCATACTTGGAAGCTTCGATTTCCTTTGGATCTTCTTCTTCAAGATCGCGCAATGCAAGAATGTCTTTCTGGCGATACAGAGCATTTGAATCGAAATTCAGCTTCGCATCAAGCGCCATTACCTTTCCATCTCCTGTCACAACAAGCGGATTGATTTCCGCAATCGAACAGTCCTTTTCAATATAAGCGTTATATAAGCCCATCATGAATTTGACAGCCTGATTGACAAGCTCTTTCGGGATGTTGATATTGAACGCAATTCGGCGTGCCTGGAATGGAGTCAATCCGACAACAGGATCGATTTCTTCCTTGAAGATTTTTTCTGGCGTCTGTTCTGCCACTTCTTCAATCTCTGTTCCGCCTTCTTCTGAAGCCATCAATACGACACGGGAAGTTGCACGGTCAAGAACAAGGCCTACATAGTATTCTTTTTTGATGTCGCAGCCTTCCTCGATCAACAGGCGCTTTACTTCCTTGCCTTCCGGGCCGGTTTGGTGAGTGACCAAGGTTTTGCCAAGGATTTCACTCGCATATGTACGGACTTCCTCAAGATTTTTAGCGACCTTTACACCGCCAGCCTTTCCACGTCCGCCGGCATGGATCTGCGCTTTTACTACACAAACTTCAGTTCCCAGTTCCTTGGCCGCTTCCACAGCCTCTTCCACTGTGAACGCTACTTTTCCATTTGGTACCGTTACCCCATACTGCCTGAGGACTTCTTTCCCCTGATACTCATGGATATTCATTTCCCATCCTCCTATCACTCGTAAAACGGAAGCGTTTTCGAGCAAAATTCATTTATGCTTTTTCTAGAAAAATAGACTGCGCTTTCATTGTATATAATGAAATATCCCTTGTCTAGCTTTATGATTTAAATATTGCGCCTTTTTAAAAATTGGGAAAAATCCTTACAAAACAGGAATAAACAAAGAGAGCCGGGCATTGCGGGCCGGGCTCTCCTTAGTCATGATATGGTCTAATGGAAAATCACTGATTTAATTTTACTATTCTCATATATTTATTTACCCGCCAATTTCACCGGTGCGAAGCTCATTCTGTGTATTGGAGTTGCCCCATATTTTTTCAAAGCATCCAAATGGGCAGCAGTGCCGTAACCCATATTGGAGGCAAAACCGTACTGCGGATAAACTCCATCAAGCTTCTTCATCATCCTGTCCCTTGTCACCTTCGCCACAATCGAGGCTGCCGCAATCGAGATGCTGCGTGCATCCCCTTTTATCAGGGATTCAGAAGGATAGGGAGTTTCCAGCCGGACAGCATCAACTAGAAGATAGTCAGGATCCGACTGAATTTCCACGATTGCCTGCAGCATCGCTTTTTTCGATGCCTCAAGAATATTGATTTCATCGATTTCCGCTGCCTCAATAACACCTATTCCTATCGCTTTCGCCTCTTGCTGGATTCTTTCAAAAAGCTCTTCCCTTTTTTGTTCATTCAGCTTCTTGGAATCATCCACTCCAGGCAGATAAAAATCCTCTGGAAGAATGACGGCTGCGGCTACTACAGGCCCGGCAAGCGGCCCTCTGCCCACCTCATCAATTCCGGCAATGGACTTGTAGCCCTGGCTTCTTAATTTTCGTTCAAACTGGGTCATTTCGATAAACTTCTTAAGAAGTTCCTGCTCTTTTTGCTGCTGCTTCTTCCATTTTTCCAGAAGCCGCCGAACACCAGCACGCTCATCCTTTTCCAGGCTGTCAATCAAAGCATCGTCTGCTTCATGCGAAAAAAGCAGCTGCTGGATTTTTGCAATTGGCATCTTGTTCATGATGTACTCCTATATGTATTTTTCTCCAGAAGGCTTCAGAAAAAAAGGCCCCCTCGAAGGACCTTATTTCTCTGCAGGCTCCTCATTCGCCGCAAGGTCGGCCGGCCTTTCAAACGAAAGCGGGCCAAGCTTCTCACCGCGGATTTCCCTGATTACTGTCTCGGCCACTTTATCATAATCAACTTCGCGCCCCTGCTTCAACCCCCGCGATAAGCCAATCTTATCAAACAGCTCGACTATATCTTCCGGAACTTGTTCCACGCCAAACCTTTCCTTGAGGCGGACGGGATAATGTTCTCCAAGGAACTTCAGGGCATACACGGCGACATCATCCAGGTTTAAAATAGCATCCTTGATTGCCCCTGTAACAGCAAGCTTCATCCCTACTTCCTGGTCTTCAAACTTAGGCCAGAGGATCCCCGGGGTGTCGAGCAGCTCAAGTTCCTTGCCTACCTTGATCCATTGCTGGGCTTTCGTAACCCCAGGCATGTTTCCTGTTTTGGCAATGTTTTTCCCATGCAGGCGGTTGATCAGCGTCGATTTGCCCGCGTTTGGTATCCCGACAATCATCGCCCGGATGGCTCTTGGCTTGATCCCTTTCGCCTCCATGCGGTCAAATTTTTCCTTAAGGAGCACCTTGGCTTCACTGACGACCTGCTTCAGCCCGGTGCCCGCCTGGGAATTGATGGCCAGAGCGCTGATTCCCTGTTTCTTAAAGAAAGTGATCCATTCGGCAGTAACCTCTTTATCGGCCATATCCGCTTTATTCAGAAGAACGATACGCGGCTTGTGCTGAATAATTTCGTCAATCATCGGATTACGTGAAGAATAAGGAATTCGCGCATCCACCAGTTCAAAAATAATATCTACAAGCTTAAGTTTCTCAGTGACTTCCCTCCTGGCCTTCGCCATATGGCCAGGAAACCATTGAATTGTCATGAAAGAAACCTCCTCTTACTAAAATAATAAAGCGCCTGCACGGGCCCCGTACGGGCCCATACAGGCGCTTCCCGTTTATTACTCCACTATACGGATATCTTGAATCGGCCAATAAATGATGCTGGTTTGGCCGAGCACTTCATCAAGAGGAACCGTCCCGATATGGCGGCTGTCCTTGCTGAACCGGCGGTTATCCCCCATCACAAAAATATGCCCCTCCGGCACGGTTTCCCTGCCGATTTTTTCTTCAAGCGTAAAAGGTTCCGTAAGCGGGCCATCGATTACCTGTTGCTTATATTCTTCCAAATACGGCTCTTCATATGCTTGCCCGTTCACATAAAGAGTATCATCCTTATATTCGATATGGTCGCCGGGAAGCCCAATCACTCTTTTTATGTAATCCTTGTTTTCGGGTGCATGGAATACCACGATGTCAAACCGTTCCGGTTCCCCAATTTTGTAGCTCAGCTTATTGACAATCATTCTGTCCTGATCATGAAGGGTGGGCATCATGGATAATCCGTCTACCACAATTGGCGCAAATAAAAAATATCTGATTCCCGCTGCCAGCAAAACAGCAATGAACAGCGCTTTTACCCATTCCCATAATTCGTTTTTTTTCTGTGCCATACATTCCCCACCATTCTCAGAAAATCAAATCCCAATATAGCTTTATTTTACATAACTTGTTTCATATAAACACGATGGGAGTGTTTTTTTAAAAAATTTCACTTTTAAATTATACCAGCTGAATGTGCAATATGAAAAAAGAGCTTGTCAGACAAGCTCTTTTCTACATTCTTATTAGCGGATTTCCTTAATACGAGCTTTCTTACCACGCAGGTTGCGCAGGTAGTAAAGTTTCGCACGGCGGACTTTACCGCGGCGGATTACTTCAAGCTTCGCAATTTTTGGTGTGTGAACAGGGAATGTACGCTCAACGCCTACACCGTAAGAAATCTTACGAACTGTAAAAGTTTCGCTGATTCCACCACCACGACGCTTAATTACCACACCTTCGAAAATCTGGATACGTTCGCGAGTTCCCTCGACAACCTTAACGTGTACACGTACAGTATCACCAGGGCGGAACGCAGGAAGATCAGTACGAAGTTGTTCTTTTGTAATTTCTGCAATTAGATTTTGCATCGTTTTCAACTCCTCCCACAAATGCTCTTGCATCTCGTGCAGCGGAACATCGTTATCAATGACAATAGCCAGGCTAAAGCCACAAGAAGTATAATACCATATTGGGCTCCAGACTGCAATGACTATTACTGTTGTTTTTTGATATCCTCCAGCCATTTTCGCTGTTCAGGCGAAAGTTCAGCGGCATCCAGGAGGTCTGGCCTGCGGGAATAGGTTCGCCGCAGCGATTCTTTTGTTCTCCATTCATCAATCAGTTTATGATTGCCTGACAGAAGGATGTCAGGGACCTTCATACCGCGGAAATCGGCCGGCCTTGTATAATGGGGATGTTCGAGCAGCCCTGTGCTGAAGGAATCCTGAATATGGGATTCCTCACTGCCGAGAACCCCTGGAAGCAGGCGGACAACGCTGTCGATGACCACCATCGCCCCAAGTTCACCGCCCGTCAGCACGTAATCGCCAATCGAGATTTCATCTGTGATGATATGCTCCCGAATTCGCTCGTCATAGCCTTCATAATGGCCGCAGATAAAAATCAGATGTTCCTCACGCGCAAGTTCTTCCGCCTTTTTCTGCGTATGGCTTTCTCCCTGTGGACACATCAGGATGACGCGCGGCTTTTTGCTTTCCGCTTTATCGACGAGGTCGGTAACCGCATCAAAAATCGGCTGAGGTTTCAGGACCATCCCAGCTCCCCCTCCATAGGGATAGTCGTCCACGGTCTGGTGGCGGTTATCGGCATAGTCGCGGAAATTGACAACATTATAAGAGACCGCCTGCTTTTCGGCTGCTTTTTTTAATATGGAATGGCCAAGAACGCCCGGGAACATCTCCGGAAAAATAGACAGCACATCGATTTTCATCATGACAGCAGACCTTCCATCGGCTCAATCAGGATCACTTTCTCCTTGATATCAACTTTTTTGACAACATCTTCAATATAGGGAATCAGTTTTTCTTTTTCCCTGCCTTTTTTCACTACCCACACATCATTGGCACCCGGAGAAAGAACTTCTGTCACCTTGCCGATTTCCTCGCCATCCACCGTATAGACCAGGCAGCCAATAATATCCTGGACATAATATTCGCCTTCTTCCAATGTGCCACGCTGGCTTTCAGGGATCTTCAGGATGCCATCCCGGAACGGTTCAACATGGTTGACATTTTCACAGCCTTCAAACGTAAGCAAATCAAAGTTTTTATGTTTGCGGTGACTTTTGACAACCAGCTCCTTCGGCTCCTTGCTGCCAGGCATGAAAAGAAACAGGCTGTTTCCAACCTTGTACCGTTCTTCGGGAAAATCGGTCCGCGAAATGACTCTTACTTCACCGCGGATTCCATGGGTATTGACAATCTTCCCAACATTAAACCATTTTTCCATTTAGTTCACCTCTCACGTATTTCAACCACAACACCATCTTTTACCACTACCGTTTTTTCAGCAAGAAAGTCGTCCCACAAATCGCCCTCGTTAATTTCAACAAGCGCCTGCAGTTCCGATTCTTTCAATTCGCTTCCTAACGGTAGAATATGTAATTGTTCGATATGAAACTCCAGAAGCTTGATTTTTTCCCCGCGGAGCCGGATTTCATTTTCGAACTGCCTCTTTAATATTTCAGGAGGAAGCTTCTTTGATTTTTCCTGCTTCTTCCATTCGAATTTAAGCTGCTCGCTTTCCTTTTGCAGCTGTTGTTTTTTTGTTCCGTATTTATTTAGAAGTCTTTCCTTGCTTGTCTCTGTAAGTACCTGTTTGACAACAACCGTTTGAAGTACCTTCACAGCGATACCTCCAGTCCCTTTTTTCAGGCCCGCCTGTCCCTCGTTGAGCCACAAACCCATTATATATGAAATGGCTGGGAAAGACCAAAAGCAGGGCCAGATAGTGGTGAGGTTGGAACTTGGCTTAAGGCTGGCTATGTGGCTTCATTTATGAAGGTACTTCTTGAAGGGTCCAGTGATTCTGAAGGTTGAGAGCTTCCTCAGTACCCTTTTTGAAGCTGGTCCGGTCATTTTGGCACTGACACCCTCCATCAGTGACCTTTTCGGTGCCGGCCTGCTGATTTTGGGTACTGACAGCCTCTATCAGTGACCTTTTCGGAACTGGCCTGCTCATTTTGGGTACTGACAGCCTCTATCAGTGACCTTTTTGAAGCTGGTTCGGGCATTTCGGGCACTGACACCCTCTATCAGTGACCTTTTTGAAGCCGGCCAGCTCATTTTGGGCACTGACAGCCTCTATCAGTGACCTTTTCGGTGCCGGCCAGCTCACTTTGGGCACTGACAGCCTCTATCAGTGACCTTTTTGAAGCTGGTTCGGGCATTTTGGGCACTGGCACCCTCCATCAGTGACCTTTTCGGAACTGGCCTGCTGATTTTGGGCACTGACAGCCTCTATCAGTGCCTCTTTTGAAGCAAGACCTCTCATTTCGGGCACTGACACCCTCCCATCAGTGACCTTTTTGGAACTGGCCTGCTCATCTTGGGCACTGACACCCTCCATCAGTGACCTTTTCGGAACTGGCCTGCTGATTTTGGGCACTGACACCCTTCATCAGTGACCTTTTTGAAGCCGGCCATCTCATTTTGGGTACTGACAGCCTCTATCAGTGCCTCTTTTGAAGCAAGACCTCTCATTTCGGGCACTGACACCCTCCATCAGTGCCTCTTTTGAAGGAAGACCATCCATTTCGGGCACTGACAGCCTCTCTCCACCCGAACACCTCCCGAATGAATCAAGAAGCCTCTAGTTCTAACCATGCCGCCCCTTTTAGCAGCTCCCACAGCCACAAAAAAATGGAGGGGATTCCCCTCCATTTTTACGCTTAATTATTCAACAATCTCCAAAAAAATCTTTTTTTGCTGCGAAGCTCCTGCTGCATAGACGACTGTCCTGATAGCCTTGGCAACGCGCCCCTGTTTTCCGATCACCTTACCCATATCGCTCTTGTTAACAGAGAGACGGTAGGTGACGCGATGATCTTCTTCGGTTGAATCCACTTGGACATCTTCCGGAAAATCAACCAGTGGCTTTACGATTGTCTCAATTAATTCTTTCATGCTGATTACTTGCTAAGCTTAGCATTATGGAATTTTTCCATGATGCCCTGGTTCGAGAACAGGTTGCGAACTGTGTCAGATGGTTTCGCACCGTCTTGAAGCCATTTAAGAGCAAGCTCTTCGTTGATGTCCACGATTGCCGGCTGGGCAACTGGGTTGTAAGTTCCGACTGTTTCGATGAAACGGCCGTCACGTGGAGAACGAGAATCAGCTACTACAATACGATAGAAAGGAGATTTTTTTGCTCCCATACGCTTTAAACGAATTTTAACTGCCATTTTATATAAGCACCTCCGAATAGTTTCACACAAGATAGAATAATAACAAATTCAATTTGGGTTGTAAAGGTTTTTTTCTTTACAGGTTAATTTTGGTGGTAAAAACACCTTAAAACGGGTTGAAAGGAAGCTTGAAACCGCCTTTTTTCTTCCCTTTTTGCTGCATGCCGGACATTTGCTTCATCATTTTTTTCATGTCTTCGAATTGTTTAAGCAGGCGGTTCACCTCGGGTACCGTTCGGCCGCTGCCTTTTGCAATCCGTTTGCGCCTGCTGGCGTTGATGATTTCCGGATGCTCTTTTTCCTGCTTGGTCATCGACTTGATGATCGCTTCAACGTGGGCGATTTGCTTTTCCTCAATTTGGACGTTGTTAAGGCCTTTGATTTTATTCGCTCCAGGCATCATTTTCAAAAGCTCGTCAAGCGGCCCCATATTGCGGACCTGGCCAAGCTGCTCAAGAAAATCGTCCAGCGTGAAGGTAGCAGTCCGCATTTTCTTCTCAAGCTCTTTCGCCTTCTCTTCATCCACATTCGCCTGGGCCTTCTCGATGAGGGTGAGCACATCTCCCATGCCGAGAATGCGGGAAGCCATCCGCTCGGGGTGGAAAGATTCCAGCGCATCCAGCTTCTCGCCAAGACCGACAAATTTGATCGGCGTATTGGTCACGGCACGAATCGATAAGGCAGCTCCCCCACGGGTATCGCCATCAAGCTTGGTGAGCACAACGCCGGTAAGTCCCAGCTGCTCATTGAAGCTTTGGGCAACATTGACCGCATCCTGTCCGGTCATTGCGTCGACCACCAGGAAGATCTCGTCAGGTTTTGACAGCTCCTTGATTTCCTTCAGCTCGTCCATCAGTTTTTCATCAACATGAAGACGGCCGGCGGTATCAATCAGGACATAATCATGATGGTCTTCCTTCGCTTTTGCGATAGCCTGCTTGGCAATCTCAACAGGACTGACCTGGTCCCCAAGGGAGAATACAGGCATGCTCAGCTGTTTGCCAAGAGTCTCGAGCTGCTTGATTGCGGCGGGACGGTAAATATCCGCCGCCACCAGCAATGGTTTGCGGTTGTATTTTTTTCGTAAAAGATTCGCAAGCTTACCAGTGGTTGTCGTTTTACCGGCACCCTGGAGGCCGACCATCATGATGACAGTCGGCGGGCGGTTCGCAACGGCAATTTTGCTTTGTTCTCCGCCCATGAGCTCGGTAAGCTCTTCCTTAACAACCTTGATAACCTGCTGGCCCGGTGTCAGGCTCTTCATGACTTCCTGGCCAATGGAGCGTTCGCTTACCTTTTTGACAAAATCCTTTACTACTTTAAAGTTAACGTCTGCCTCAAGCAGGGCGAGACGGACCTCGCGCATCATTTCTTTTACATCCGCTTCGGAAACCTTGCCTTTTCCGCGGATCTTTTGCATCGTATTTTGCAGTCGGTCGGCTAATCCTTCAAATGCCATTGTTGCCGCCTCCTAATCTAAATTCTCAATCTGTACGACCAAATCTTCCAGGGCCTTCAAGTCGGGATCGCCGCTTAATGCGTCTTTCATCTTCGCAATAAGCCTGCTGCGCTCCTGAAACCTGGCAAAAAGCAAAAGCTTCTCCTCATACTCTTCTAGCATCGCTTCTGTCCTTTTTATATTGTCATAGACGGCCTGGCGGCTGACCTCATATTCCTCGGCAATTTCCCCGAGGGAATAGTCGTCCAGATAATAAAGCGACATATAGCTTTGCTGCTTGGGAGTTAACAAGGCTTGATAAAAATCATAAAGATAGTTGATCCGGGTTGTTTTCTCAAGCATCTTCATCCCCCCATGTTAAGTGAAAAACCTTTACATACAAACAGTGTACACAGGCGGGCATTCCCTGTCAAGGTGTGAACAGGGTTTCCGCCCGTTCTATACAGGCCGCAGGGGGCAAAAAAAGGGGATAGCCCAAGGCTCCGCCTGAGCGATCCTTCCCCTGTCTATTCAGCTTCTTCAACCAGATCGGCAAATAGGCCGTAAACATACTTCTCGGCATCGAACTCCTGGAGGTCATCCATCTTTTCACCAAGGCCGACAAACTTGACCGGGATATTAAGTTCATTGCGGATAGCAAGCACGATCCCGCCTTTTGCTGTCCCATCAAGCTTCGTCAGTACAATGCCGCTCACATTCGTCGCTTCCTTGAAGGTTTTGGCCTGAATCAGGGCGTTTTGTCCAGTGGTCGCATCCAGCACTAGAAGCACTTCGTGCGGCGCACCTGGAACTTCCCGTTCAATGACCCTTTTAACTTTTTCAAGCTCCTTCATCAAATTCACTTTATTCTGCAGACGGCCCGCTGTATCGCATAATAGAATGTCAACTCCGCGGGATTTTGCCGCCCTTACGGCATCATACATGACAGCCGCAGGGTCGGAGCCCTCGGCCTGCTTGATCACATCGACACCGACCCGGTCGCCCCATACCTCCAGCTGATCAATGGCACCTGCACGGAACGTATCGCCGGCAGCAAGCAGGACGCTTTTGCCTTCCTGCTTGAATTTATGGGCAAGCTTGCCGATTGTGGTTGTTTTGCCAACTCCGTTCACACCGACAAATAATATAACGGTCAGGCCTTCATTCTCGAGGTCCAGGGTGCTCTTTTCGTCACCGGCTCCTTCGTAGATATCAACAAGCTTTTCCGAAATAACAGCCTGGACCTCCCGAGGATCCTGGATGTTGCGGCGTTTCACTTCCTTTTTCAGTTCATCAATCAGCTCCATGACGGTTTCAAAGCCGACGTCTGCCCCGATAAGGATTTCTTCGAGTTCTTCAAAGAATTCCTCGTCGACTTTCCGGTAGCGGGCAACAAGGTCATTCACCTTTCCGGAAAAATTGTCCCGTGTCTTCGTTAACCCATCCTTGAATTTTTCGCTGACTGTTTCTGTTTGTTTGGTAATCTTCTCTTTTAATTTTTTAAAAAAGCTCACAAATCCCACTGCCTTTCAGTCTATGATTTTACAAGCTCCTGTGTCTCCTCGAGCCTTACGGAAACGAGCTTGGAAACACCTGATTCCTGCATGGTCACCCCGTAAAGCACATCTGCTTCTTCCATCGTGCCTTTCCGGTGGGTAATGACAATGAATTGGGTTTCCGAACTGTAGCGTTTCAAGTATTGGCTGAAGCGGTAGACATTCGCTTCATCAAGAGCCGCTTCAACTTCATCCAGGATACAGAACGGTACTGGACGCACCTTAAGGATTGAAAAGAGCAGGGCGATGGCGGTCAATGCCCGTTCCCCGCCGGAAAGCAGGCCCAGATGTTGCAGTTTCTTGCCTGGAGGCTGCGCTACCAGTTCTATGCCTGTGTTCAGAAGGTCGTCAGGCTGCGTGAGCCGCAAATCGGCCCTTCCACCGCCGAAAAGTGACTGGAAGGTGGCTTCAAAATGAGAGCGTACTGCCCTGAACGTCTCGTCAAACCGCTTTTTCATTTCCGTATCCATCTCCGCAATAATTTGGAACAAAGTATCTTTTGCTTCCTGAAGATCGCTTTTCTGTTCATGCAGGAACTCGTAGCGTTCGGATACACGCTCATACTCCTCAATGGCACCCAGGTTCACTGTTCCCAGCTCTTCAATCGCCAGCTTGATCAGCTTCACTTTTCTCCTGGCATCTTCTGCAGGCATGGTGAGCGGATACTGTTCCTTTGCTCCTTCATAGGATAATAGATATTCCTCCCGCAGGTGGGCAATCAGGTTGTCCAGTTCTACATCCAGGCGGTTCAGTTTCACTTCCTCATCCTTCAGCACTTCAGCCAGACCTTTATGAAGCCGGTGCAGTTCCTTTGTTTCAAGGTTAAGGTTATCAAGCTGCTCCTGCATCTTCAGGCGTTCATCGCGTTTTTGGGAGATCCGCTCCATTGTCCTGTTCTTATCTTCCAGTTTTTTGCGTGCCGCTTCCTCAAGCTGGCTTTCTCCCGAGGAGTCGGATGTCATTTCCGACGAAAGGAGGTCCAGGTCTTCCTTGGCCGTCTCCAGACGTTCCTGCTGCAGGGCCAATTCAGCGCTCGCACTTTCAAGCTTTTCATGTGCATAGGCCAGCTGTTCTTTGTTGGCCGCAAGTTCCACTTTCAATTCGCCTATTTCGGCAGCAAGTGTTTCTTTCGAGGTTAAATTGGTATTTTTGCGGTTGGTCAATTCTGCAATTTCCCTGTCCAGCTTTTCGAGTGCGGCCTGATACTTCTCTATCTTCTCGAGCAACTGGCTTTCCCGCTCTTTCAGCTTTACTTTTTCCTGATTGAACTGGCTCTGCTCGGAATCATAGACGGCCAGCCTGTCATTGATGTTCCGCTCTTCAATCTCAATTTCGCGCAGTTGCCCTTTAAGCGATTGCTCTTTCAGACGAAGCTCTTCTCCCTGTCTTCGCAGTAGTTCAAGGTCCGCCGTACCGGATTGCAGTTCCCCCTTCATGGTCTTGACCCTCACTTCAAGCTGGCGGGTCTTATCTTCCATTTCAGCTAGCTTTTGCTTCAGTTCATCCAGCTCGCCCTTTCGGCTAAGCAGGGCCGAAGCATTCTTCTTGGCCGCTCCCCCGGACATGGAGCCGCCCGGATTGACAACATCTCCTTCGAGGGTAACAATCCGGCTTCGATATTGAAGGATTTTGGCGATTTCGTTGGCACCCTTCAGGTCCTTGGAGATAACTACATTCCCAAGAAGGTTATTGATGATTTGCTGATATTTTTCATCAAACCCGATCAGGCTGACAGCAGTCCCGACAAACGCTGGGTGGCCGCTGATAGCCTGAAGCAAGTGGGGAGAAACCGATTTGCCTTTTATGACGGATAGCGGCAAAAACGTCGCCCGTCCATAGGCATTCTGCTTGAGGTACTGAATCGCTGCCCGTCCAGTTTCCTCATTGGCCACGACAATATGCTGCATAGCTCCGCCAAGAGCCGTCTCCATTGCAAGCTCATATTTTTTCGGCACCTTGATCAGTTCTGCAACAGCGCCCTCTATGCCCTGAAGTTTTTTCCCCCTGGCTTTCAGGATTTCCTTTACCCCCTGGAAAAAGCCGGTGTACTCCTCTTCCATTTCTTCGAGCATTTCTTTCTTAGAACGGGCCTGCTGCAAATACTGATAGGCCTGGTACAAGGTTTTTTCCTGCTTTTCAAAGCTGGCTTCCAGCGCCTCCAGCCTTCTCTGGGCCTCAAGGTACTTTTGGACCTCTGCCTCCACTTCCTGGCGGGTGTGTGCAAGCCGCTTTTTCGCTTCAGCTTTTTTGCCGGCAATTTCATCGCGGCTTGCAAGGAATTTGTCATTCTCCGCATCAAGCCGCGAACTCCTCGAAGTCTGCTGGGCAAGCTGCTGGCCAATATAGGTAAGCTCATTTTTAGCGCTGGCCTGCTGGTTAAGTAGGTCGATATAATCGCTTTTCAGGGAATCGATTTTTTCTTCGATATCCTCGTTGTAGAGTTTCAGCTGCTGCTGGCGTTCCATAAGCCCGGCCGAAAGACGGGCGGATTCTTTGCCAAGGAGGTCAACCGCCTGTTCCTGCTCGCTTTTAACCTTTTTAAGGAGGGAAATCCTTGCCGAGATTTCCTTTATGCTTTTCTCCAGCTGTCCTCTGTTAAGAGTGGCATTTTTCTTCCGCTCTTTTAGGACCTCTTTCCTTCCCTCAAGCTTTTCGAGCTCCTCACTGGCAAGCAGGAGGTCATTTTGCATGCTGAGAATGGCTTCATCGGAAATCGCAATTCCCTTTCGAAGCTGATCAATGGCTGTCTCCTTCTCCTGGATGAGGGCTGCCATTTTCGTTTCCTCCGCCTTATGCGCCTCCAACTTTTGAGACATCCTTTCCCAGCTCCCATGAACCTCTTCGATTTCATGGGCAGTTAGCGCGACCTCAATCTTCTCGAGCTCAGCCTTTTTCTCCGTATAATCTTTCGCCATGGAAGCCTGGATTTTCAGCGGTTCCACCTGGCCCTCCAGTTCATGGAGGATATCAGCCACGCGGTTTAAATTTTCCTGCGTTTCAAACAGTTTCATTTCCGCTTTTTTCTTACGGGTTTTGTATTTCAGGACTCCAGCCGCTTCCTCAAAAATGGTCCTTCTGTCATCAGGCTTGCTGTTAAGGATCTCCTCGACCTTCCCCTGGGAAATAATCGAAAAGGCTTCCCGTCCAAGGCCTGAATCCATAAAAAGGTCGACGATATCCTTCAGGCGGCATCCTTGCTTATTGATTAAATATTCGCTTTCTCCGGAGCGGTATACTCTTCTCGTAACGCTCACTTCATTGTAGTCAATTGGCAGGAACTGATCCTCATTGTCGAGTGTAAGTGTTACCTCGGCAAAATTGAGCCGCTTTCTGGAATCGCTGCCTGCAAAAATGATGTCTTCCATCTTTGCCCCGCGCAGCGACTTTGCCGATTGTTCACCAAGCACCCAACGAATCGCATCGGTAATATTGCTCTTTCCGCTTCCATTTGGGCCCACTACGGCTGTTACACCCGGAACGAATTCGACGTTAATTCGCTCGGCAAAGGATTTAAAGCCGACCACGTCTAAACGTTTTAAATACACTCTAAAGCTCTCCCTTTCAAGTTAATCGTTGCTCTGGATGTCGTTTTGCTTCGAGATCGCTTCCATATGAGTTTTCAATTTTTCCAGTGCTTTCTGTGCCGCATGCTGTTCCGCTTCCTTTTTGGACCGGCCTTTTCCAGTCCCAAGCTCTTCCCCGTTCAATGTGACGCGGGACTCGAATTCCCGGCTGTGTGCCGGTCCGGTTTCAGCCAGGATCTTATACTGCAGTGTACCGGCCGCATCGCGCTGCACTAGTTCCTGCAGCTGGCTCTTGAAATCCATCACATGCGAAAAAGCACCTGCATCAATCTTCGGAAACACGATTTTTTCTAAAAATGCCAGGACAGTGTCGATTCCCTTATC
Organism: Mesobacillus campisalis; assembly: GCF_000986785.1. GTDB lineage: Bacteria > Bacillota > Bacilli > Bacillales > Cytobacillaceae > Mesobacillus_B > Mesobacillus_B campisalis. The sequence continues at coordinate 129,328 of NZ_LAYY01000002.1, forward strand.
CAGATATAACGCCCCGATGAAAGCCTCGAACACATCGGCAAGCAAAGCAGGCCTTGTGCGCCCGCCAGTCATTTCCTCGCCCTTTCCAAGCAGGACAACTTCGCCAAAGTTCAACTGATTGGCAAATGCCACAAGGGACGGTTCACAGACGACCGCTGCTCTTAATTTGGTTAGTTCCCCTTCACTCATCATGGGATATTTTTTATATAAAAACTGGGAAACAGTCAATTCTAGAACAGCGTCTCCAAGGAATTCAAGCCTTTCATTGTCCTCATAGGGCTTCCGTCGATGCTCATTCACATAGGATGAATGGGTAAAAGCCTGTTTAAGCAGTTTATCGTTTTCAAATTGAATTCCGATCCTTGTCTGGAACTCTTTGAATTTCTGATCCTTCGCGCGGTTTACTTTCCTATCTTTGTCCTTACTGAAATTGCGCATCCTAATTCCACCTTGCTCAAAATTTACACACTATCTCTAGTTTACAAAAAAGAAGCAGGAAAAGGCAAAAAAACGCCGATTTTTTCTTGTTAAAAATAACCGGCGCGTCTGCCCATTGAAATCTTTCCCACACACAGAAGAAAGCCCCGTTAAATAACGGAGCTTTTAGAGCAAATCCACAGTTTACATTTTGCCATTTATGTAATTAACAGCGTCACCAACTGTCGCGATTTTCTCAGCGTCATCGTCAGAGATCTCCATGTCGAACTCGTCTTCCAGTTCCATAACCAGTTCAACGACATCAAGGGAATCCGCACCTAAGTCATCCTTGAAGGATGCTTCAAGAGTCACTTGATTCTCATCTACTCCCAAACGGTCCACAATGATTTTAGTTACACGTTCTAAAACTTCTGCCATGCTTGTTCACCTCCCCTCAAGCCATTATAGATGAAACAAAATAAATAATAAAGACCTGACGTTACATTACCATGCCCCCATCCACATGCAGGGTTTGTCCTGTCATGTAGCGGCTGTCTTCAGACGCGAGGAAAACGACGGTCCTTGCGATGTCAATCGGCTCTCCAAGGCGGGCGAGCGGGATTTGCTTAAGCATTTCGTTCTTTGTTTCTTCGTTGAGCTTATCGGTCATGTCGGTCGTAATGAAGCCTGGGGCAACCGCATTGACGGTAATCCCCCTTGATGCGAGTTCCTTGGCTGTGGTTTTCGTCAAGCCGATGACTCCGGATTTTGCGGCGACATAGTTGGCCTGGCCCGCGTTGCCGCTTACTCCGACAATGGAGCTCATATTGATGATCCGTCCGCTCCGCTGCTTCATCATTTGCCTTGTTACAGCCTTTGTACAGAGGAACACACCTTTAAGATTGATGTTGATGACTTCATCCCAATCGGATTCTTTCATTCTCATCAATAGGTTATCCTTAGTTATTCCCGCATTATTCACAAGAATGTCAAGCCGGCCAAAGGCTTCAATCGTTTGTTTGACCATCCCTTCAACGGAATCGGCATCCGAAACATCAGCCTGGATGACTACGGCTTCCCTGCCCAATGAGCGGATTTCCTCTGCTACAGCAGCCGCCTTTGCTTCACTGCCAGCATAATTGACAGCCACATTGGCTCCTTCTCTTGCCAGTTCAAGAGCGACTTCCCGCCCAATCCCGCGGGAAGCACCCGTGACCAGGGCAACTTTTCCTTCAAGTTTCAATTAATTCTCCTCCTTTAAAGCCGACACCGCAGCCTCAAAGCTTTGCTGGTCGAAAACAGGATAGGCTTTTGCGGAACGGTCAATTTTTTTCACAAGTCCTGAAAGCACTTTTCCAGGGCCAAACTCAATGAAAGTGTCCACTCCCAATTCAAGCATCTTTTTAACACTGTCTTCCCAAAGTACGGGTGAGTACAGCTGTTCAATCAGTTTTCCTTTAATCTCGCCTGCATCCTGCATCGGTTCCGCAGAAACATTGGCAATGACCGGAACCTTCGCTTCGCTGATGTGGATGTTGTCAAGAACCTTGGCAAATTCACCGGCAGCCGGCTTCATCAGCTCAGAATGGAATGGTCCGCTCACATTGAGCGGAAGAACACGCTTGGCACCAGCCTCTTTTGCTTTTAGCGAAGCTTCCTCCACCCCTTGCCTTGAACCGGAAATGACAATCTGCCCGGGGCAGTTCAAATTGGCAAGCTGAACAGGATTCCCTCCTGCCGAGACTGTCTCGCACACATCCGCTAAAGGCCCACGTTCCATGCCAAGTACCGCTGCCATTGTCCCAAGACCATTCGGGACTGCCTGCTCCATTAGTTCTCCGCGTCTGCGGACTGCATGGACTCCATCCTCAAAAGAAAAGGCTCCTGCGGCCACAAGGGCAGAATATTCACCCAGGCTGTGCCCTGCAACATAATCTGGCTCAATACCGGACTGCTTGAAATGCTCAAGGATGGCGATGCTCGCGGTCAATAACGCCGGCTGGGCATTTACAGTCAGCGTAAGCTTTTCCTGCGGCCCTTCAAAAATAACAGAGCTTAGCTTCTCCTTTAACACTTCATCAGCTTTGTTGAACAATTCCTTTACGGCCTCGTTGGCCTCGGCAAGCTCTTTTCCCATTCCCGCTTGCTGCGAACCTTGTCCGGGAAACAGAAATGCAATCTTTCCCATCTTCATCCCCCTATCATTTACTGGCTTATCTGAACTTCTTCAATTGCTTTTTTAATGGTGCCCGAAACGTCATTGGCCGCCATTTCCCTTGCCTGCCGAATGGCATTGTAAATGGCATTGCTCTCAGATGAGCCATGAGCTTTGATGACTGGTGCCTTTAAGCCAAAAAGACCCGCGCCTCCATATTCGGAATAGTCCATTTTATTCTTCAGGACTTTCAAGTCAGGCTTCAGGACGGCAGCAGCAAGCTTGCTTTTCACGCTTGACGTCAAAGCGGACTTTAACATGTTGAAAACAGACATCGCGGTCCCTTCAATCGTTTTTAGGACCATGTTTCCTGTAAAGCCGTCTGTGACTACGACATCGGCAACGCCGTCGAGCAAATCTCTTGCTTCCACATTGCCGATAAAATTGATATCCGCCTCTTTCAGCAGGGCATACGCGCTTTTGGTAAGCTCATTTCCCTTTTTCTCCTCTGTGCCAATATTGAGGAGTCCCACTCTAGGGTTTTTGATTCCGCGTGCTTTTTCACTGTAGATGGAGCCCATCACAGCGTACTGCAGCAAATGTTCAGGCTTGGCATCGGCATTGGCGCCTACATCGAGCAGGAGGAAGCCTTCTCCGCCGATGGTAGGGAGGGTCGGGGCAAGCGCGGGACGCTCAATCCCCTCAATCCTTCCGACAACAAACAGACCCGCCGCCATGAGGGCACCGGTATTCCCGGCCGATATGCAGGCATCCGCTTTCCCTTCTGTCACCTGCCTGGCTGCAAGCACCATCGAGGCGTCTTTCTTGCGTCGAACGGCACGGACTGGTTCGTCTGTTGCCAAAATCACTTCTTCGGTATGAAGGACTTCAATTCTTTCCGAAGGAACGAGATGCTCCTTGATTTTGTTTTCATCCCCAACAAGGATAATATGTACATCATTAAATGCCTGGACGGCCTTCATCGCACCAAGGACAATTTCCTTTGGTGCATTATCGCCGCCCATTGCATCGATAGCCAATTTCATATGTTGTCCATCCTTTAGTTCGTTTTTTGTGATCGGTACATCTCGAACTCGCCTTTGAACACAAGCTCATTGTTCACATAGCTGTATACGTCCACAAAGGTCCTGCCCGTCTTTTCATCAATCCGGGTTACTTTCGCCTTGGCGATGACCCGCTCATTTTCCATTACGGACCGGGTAAACTGGATATGGGCTTTTGCTGTGAGGGCCAGCTCATCGTTGATGACAGCGACGGCAAGGGAATTGGCCTGGGCAAAAAGGTGGTGTCCCCGGGCAATCTGGTTTCTTGTGAATACATGCTCTTTGTTAACATCCAGAATGGAAATGGCTTTTTTATCAAGCTCAATATCAATGATCTCCCCGATTACATCTTCAAGCGGAAGGGAACGGACTTCATCTTCGAACCGTTTTTCGGCCACGTGTTTTATTCTTTCCCGCAGTTCGGGAATCGATAACTCCAAGCGGTCAAGCCTGATGGTCTGGATGCTGACTGCAAACTTCTCAGCCAGTTCTTCATCCGTCACAAACGGGTTTTCCTCTATAGTTTCCACCAGCATCTGCTGCCGGTCGCGCTTATTTCGTCTCATCGACATTACACCATCCGCACTATTATGACTAGGTACTAATAGTAATATATTAAAAAAATAGGCAGATTGCAAGAAGAAATATGGCAACAAGCCATTCTTCCCGGTACTGCCCAATGTCTCGAATAACCGTTCAATCGAGCTTTTCACCCGACAGAGCACCGGCTGCAGCCAGATGCTCCCGTAAGCCAGCGTATTTTTCCGACTGCCAGAACGCCCTGGATTGGACCAGCAGGGCCGCATCGTTCCTCGCAGTCTCAAGCGCCCTGTAATCATGCACCATATCGGCCACCTTAAATTCGGGAAGTCCGCTTTGCTTCCTTCCAAAGAAATCCCCCGGTCCCCGGAGTTCAAGGTCCTTTTCACTTAAAACAAAGCCATCATTCGTCTCTGTCATGATGGTCATCCGCTCCTTGCCGACCTCACTTTTAGGGTCGGCAAGCAAGATGCAATAACTCTGCTCGCTTCCCCGGCCAACCCTTCCGCGGAGCTGGTGAAGCTGCGACAGCCCAAACCTCTCCGCATCATAGATCAGCATGAAGGTCGCATTTGGCACATTGACGCCCACTTCCACCACCGTGGTGGAAACCAGGACCTGGACTTCATTTGAACTGAACTCTTTCATGACTTCTTCCTTTTCAGCGGCACCTAGCCTGCCATGCATCAGCCCGATTTTGTAGCGGTTATGGAAATGCAGGCTAAGAATGTTGTGAACGTCAATGGCATTCTGAACATCCAATTTATCGGATTCCTCTATCAGCGGGCAGATAACGTACGCTTGCCTTCCCTGCGACAACTCTTTATCCATTAATCCAAGCACTCTATCAAGCATTTCCGGCTTCGCCCAGTATGTTTCTATCGCTTTCCTCCCAGCCGGCATTTCATCAATGATGGAAACATCCATCTCACCAAATACCGTTATCGCCAACGTTCTGGGAATCGGCGTCGCAGTCATGAACAGGACGTCGGGGTTCTCCCCTTTTTCCCTGAGAATGCGCCGCTGTTCGACACCAAAACGATGCTGTTCATCTGTTATGACAAGACCAAGATTACGGAAGCTGACCTCATCCTGAATCAGGGCATGTGTGCCAATCAGTACATTGATGGTTCCTTCCTGAAGCTTCGCGAGAATTTCCCGGCGGCGCTTCCCTTTGACCGAGCTGGTCAAAAGTTCGCAGGTTACTCCAAAAGGCGCAAGCAAGGCCGTAAGCGACTCAGCATGCTGTTCAGCAAGAATTTCCGTTGGCACCATCAATGCTCCCTGAAAACCTGCAGTAATGCTGGCAAACAGGCAGATGGCGGCTACCACCGTTTTCCCCGAACCCACATCTCCCTGAAGCAGGCGGTTCATGCGGTACAAAGATTTCATATCGGTTAAAATCTCGTTGACCACCCTCTTTTGGGCATTGGTCAGCGGAAACGGAAGGCTTTCAATAAACTCTTTTAGCCTCGAAAGATCATATGCTTGCGCATTCCCGGGAGTCTGCTCCCGCTCCAGCTTTCTGAGCGCCTGCATCTTCAGCTGGAAAAGCAGGAATTCTTCATACACAAACCTTCTCCGGGCTTGTTTTGCCTCTTCTGCCCCTGAAGGGAAATGCAGGGCTCTCAAGGCATCCCTTCGGCTCATCAGCTTATACTTCTGCAGCAATTCTGCAGGAATGATTTCCTCCACCTGGCTGCCGAATTGTGAAAAGGCGAGCTTGATCAGCCGCCTGATCGTCTTGACAGTCAATTTCCCTTTGACGGCATAGACGGGCTCCAATTCCTTATCCTTCGAATAGGCTCCGACACTCATTTCATTGGCTGTGATTGTCTGCCGGTGCTGGTCCCATTTGCCGGTAACGGTTATGGTTTCATTTACAGCAATCTTTTGCTTGAGATAGGGCTGATTAAAAAACACCACTTTTACCAGGTACCTGTCGACCAGAAGTCTTACAGTCAGGCGGGATTTTTTCCTCCCATGGTAAACAAGCGAAGGTTCTCCGTGAACCGTTCCTTCCACTGTCACTTTTTCCTCGTGCTTGACATCGGCCAAATCCCTTAACCGGTAATCCTCATACCTGTAAGGAAAGTGTTCCAGCAAGCCTTTTATCGTCTCTATATGCATATCTGCAAGGTTCTCGGCCATTTCGGCCCCTATGCCCTTTATGGCGGTAACAGATTGATTCAATAGTTCAGTCACGTTAAGTGCAGCATATCCTTTTTCCCCAGTTTCCTTCCGGAAGGCCTTGCTGCATTTCCTCCCCATTCTGTTTGTCCACGCCCGGCATTCTCCCAAAAAAGAAGGAATAGAAGCCTATGACCTCTATTCCCCGGGCTTTACTATTATTTTAGTTACTCAATCGCAAAAATGAAAGCATAAAGCGGCTGGCCACCATCGTGGATTTCCACTTCCAGGTCGCCGTACTCCTCTTCAAGGTAGGCAGCAAGGCCGTCAACATCTTCCTGGGTCGCATCCTCGCCCTTGAGAATGGTCAGGATTTCAGCATCCCCGTCCAGCATATTCTTCAGCAGGTCTTTGGCCGCCTTCACTTTGTCTTTGTCCTTAAGGATAATCTTTCCTTCCGCGATTCCCATAAAGTCCCCTTTTTCAATCTCCAGGCCCTCTATGCTCGTATCGCGGACAGCAAAAGTGAGCTGTCCAGTTTTTACATGGTTCATCGCTTCGGTCATGCCGTCTTTGTTCTCCTCCAGCCCGGCACCTGGATTGAAGGCGAGCAGGGCGGACATGCCCTGCGGCACGGTCTTGGAAGGAACAACGATTACATCCTCATCCGCAAGTTCAGCCGCCTGTTCGGCAGCCATGATGATGTTTTTATTGTTCGGCAGAATAATGACTTTATGTGCATTTGTTTCTTTTATCGCTTTAACAATGTCCTCTGTACTAGGATTCATTGTCTGGCCGCCTTCAATGACTACATTGGCGCCGATGCTCCTGAACAGGTCGGCAATTCCCGTCCCCATGGATACGGTGACGACCCCATACTCCTTTTTGGCAGCAGGCGGTTTGCTTTCCGCCCCTCCCGACTGTGCAGGCTGTCCAACAATATCGGTATGCTGCTGGCGCATGTTTTCAATTTTCATCGAAATGAGGCTGCCGTACGACTGTCCATATGTAAGGACTTCACCAGGCTGTTCGGAATGGATGTGTACCTTGACAAGCTGGTCATCGGAAATAACCAAAAGTGAATCTCCGTAATGGCTTAGATCTTGACGGAACTGCTGCTCGGTAAATGCCCTTTTCCCTTCAAGCTTTACCATAAATTCGGTGCAATAGCCGAATTCGATGTCTTCCGTGTTGATATGGCCCTGAACACTCTTGTGGTGTTCGGCACTGACTAAATCATTCATGGATACTAAGGAAGAAGGAGCTTCCGGAAGTTCCTCCCCTTTAAGTACAGCAAGGAATCCTTCATATACAAGGACGAGTCCCTGTCCGCCGCTGTCCACCACTCCAACTTCCTTCAGGACCGGGAGCAGGTCAGGAGTCCGGTTCAAAGAGGCTTTTGCCTCAATCACGATTTCCTCCATCAGGGCTGCGATATCTGTCTGGTTCTTGGCTGACTGGACTCCTTTTTTTGCGGAATCCTTGGCCACAGTCAGGATCGTTCCCTCAACAGGCTTCATAACGGCTTTATAGGCTGTTGTGACACCAGCTTCAAGCGCTTGCGCAAACTCATGGGCGTTAATGGCATCTTTCTGCTCAATCGCCTTTGAGAAACCCCGGAACAGCTGGGAAAGAATCACACCCGAGTTTCCGCGTGCACCCATTAGAAGACCTTTTGAAAGCGCAATACCGACTTTGCCGATATGTTCCTGGACATTATTTTTTACTTCCTTGGCACCGGAAGTCATTGATAAATTCATGTTTGTTCCAGTGTCGCCATCAGGAACAGGGAAGACGTTCAACGCATCCACCATTTTGGCGTTGGCTGAAAGGTGGCTGGCACCCTGTATCACCATCTCCGCGAAACGCTTTCCGTCTAGAACTGTAATTGACACAAATCTTTCCTCCTCACTACGGGTTCGTTACACGAACTCCCTGAACGTAAATATTGACCGAATCAACCGCCAGGCCAACCGTTTTATCAAGAGTGTATTTCACTTTTGACTGGACCATGTGGGCTACCTCGGAAATTTTCGTTCCATAACTTACAATGATATACATATCAATATGTACTTCTTCATTTTCCTGGCGAACGACAACACCGCGTGTAAAATTTTCCTTGCGGAGTATTTCGGCAATTCCGTCTTTCAGCTGCTGCCTTGAAGCCATTCCGACAATACCGTAGCAATCGACAGCGGCACCGCCTGCAATGGTAGCAATGACATCATTTGATATATCGATTTGACCGTACTTTGTTTTTAGCTCGATGGACATTTGGTCGTTCCCCCTCTTGGAAAAATTGCATATGACTAAAGCCATTTTACTATAAGCTTGCCCAATTTAAAAGTCATTCTGGCCCATCTTATTATTGAGCAAGAATCCCTGCTATCTGTCAAGGTTTTTTTCTTTAAACCTTTTTTGGTAGCTATTGCATTCACAAAGGTTGTGTGATAAATTATTAAAGTATGTTTGACTGTCAGAAAGGTAACATTGTTCATTCGGCTGTTCTGACGATAATGCACTTAATGCATGCGAAAATAGTATTAGCATTTGTAAGTTGGGAGGGAAATATACATGCCACGTAAATGTGTTGTTACAGGTAAAGGTACTCGCTCCGGGAACCACCGCTCTCACGCGATGAACGCCAACAAGCGTACTTGGGGTGCCAACCTTCAGAAGGTTCGTATTCTTGTTGACGGAAAGCCAAAGCGTGTTTGGGTTTCTGCACGAGCTCTTAAATCAGGTAAAGTCGAGAGAGTCTAATTGGCTCTATGCAAAAAAGCATCCGGATCCCGGATGCTTTTTTAATTGCTCCCCCTTTATTAACACCAAACAAAAACACCCGCCGCAACGGGTGCAAACAAATACCCTGCCTGTAATCTATCAGCCTTTTTTAAATGCACCCAGCATTGCCCGGACGAGGCCGCCCAAGACTTTGGGCAGTTTGATTGTATAAAATTTCATATTGTCCCTCCTCACTATCCTCGAAACCAAACTGTCGGAGACTCCACCCTTTACATGTATATTCGGAAATAAAAAATAATTGCCGAAGACTTTTCAATCTCTGCTGCTTACCACCAATAATATGCCTTCCGAGAAAGAAAAAGTACCATGTTCCCCGACCAGTTCATTACTAATACATAATGTCGATCCGAGCGAAATATTCCTGTCCGACAGCGGGTATTTAAATCCATCCAGCGTCAGCCCTTCCACTGAAGGGCTAATTGGGATAAAAGATATGTAAGTTCTGTCCGGCCTCCTGCTGATGGAATAGCTCCCTGGACCCTTGGCAAACAGGTGATTCTGTTCGTCAATGATTTCAACATGCGTTTCGAGATTTTCAAGCACCGGCTTCAGCAAAATCTGGACATTTCCAAAAAAATGGTCAAGGCGGCCGCCAGTTGCCCCGAACAGGTTGACTTGCTGCGGCTTTTGCAAAAGAGCCCAATTTAAAGCAAGTTCCATATCGGTCTCGTCTTTTTCAGGCTTAACCTTAATCAGGTTGCCAACCTCCCTCTCAATCTTGTCCCATTCATCATCTGAAACCGAATCAAAATCCCCAAACGCATAATGTGGCTGTATCCCGGCATTGAGCAAGGTAAAAACTCCCCTGTCCACCCCGAGCCACTTACACCCTGTGGAATCATATTGTTTCAGATCGGGAAGCAGGCTCTGGGGGCCTCCCCCCAGGATATTGATCATCATTCATCCCCACATCCTTCTATCTTTAAAAATGGAAAAAAGCCAGCTTCCAGGCTGGCTTTTCGTCTATCCTCTTAAGGCGGCTATAGCCTGGGCCCGGTCTTCGGCATTGTATACTGCCGATCCAGCGACAAGGACAGTTGCTCCTGCCTCAATGCATTGTTTGGCTGTCTCCCCATTCACACCGCCGTCAATTTCGATCTCCAGGCCAGGATTCCGCGAAGCAGCCATATCCTTGACCTGACGGATTTTCGGCAACACGGACGGGATAAATTTCTGACCGCCAAAGCCCGGATTGACCGACATCAGCAAGACCATACTCACGTCTTCGATCACATGCTGAATACTTTCTACTGGCGTTGCGGGATTAAGGACAACACCGGCTTTCACCCCAAATGATTTGATATGCTGAAGTGTACGGTGCAAATGCCGGCAAGCCTCTACATGCACTGTAATATAATCCGCTCCCGCCTTGGCAAACGCTTCAATATATTGATCCGGATTTTCAATCATTAAATGGACATCCAGGGGCAGCTTGGTTACAGGGCGGATCGCATCTACGATCAAAGGTCCAATCGTAATGTTGGGAACAAAATGCCCATCCATGACATCAACATGGATATAATCTGCTCCTCCTTGTTCGACATCCCGGATTTCCTCTCCTAATCTTGCGAAATCTGCTGATAAAATAGATGGTGCGATTTTCACCATTTCTAATACCTCGGCTTTCTATCTTTTATTTCCTGCAAAAAATCCTTATAGTGTTCATAACGGTACTCCGGGATTCCACCGGCCTCAACAGCGGCTTTAACCGCGCATTTCGGTTCCGATACGTGGAGACAGCCGCGGAATTTGCATTCTTCACTAATCTGTTCGATGTCCGGAAAGCAGAAATTGAGTTCAGTAGGCTCAATCTCGGTAAATTCCAGCGAACTGAATCCTGGGGTATCCGCAACAAGGCCGCTGTCGCCAATTTTGATCAACTCGACATGCCTGGTTGTATGGCGCCCCCGGCCAAGATGATGGGAAATCCCGCTCGTCTTAAGCTCAAGCTCTGGCCTGAGCGCGTTTAAAAGGGACGATTTCCCTACTCCCGACTGGCCCGCAAACACCGATATTTTCCCTTCAAGGTATGGATAAAGGTCCTCTAGGCCTTCCAGAGTTTCCGAAGAGGCAAGAATGACCTCATATCCGGCATTCCGGTAATCGGCTGCATACTGCTCAAGCTTCCCAATCCCACCATCCAGCAGGTCAACCTTTGTGATGCAAATCAGCGGTCGTATGTGATTGTATTCAACAAGCACAAGGAAGCGGTCCAGCAAAGCGGTGCTAAAGTCGGGCTCGACCGCTGAAAATACGAGAATAGCCTGATCGACATTGGCAATCGGCGGCCGGACAAGCTCATTCTTCCGCTCTTTTACTTCCATGATATATCCATCTGTTTCGTTTTCAGCCTGATAGCTGACTTCATCGCCGACAAGCGGTGTGACTTTATTCTTTCTGAAAACGCCCCGGCCGCGGCACTGGATGATGCCCTCTTTTCCAAGAACGTAATAAAAGCCGCTTAAGGCTTTGATGATTTTGCCCTCCGGCATAGCATCCCTCCTGATTTTTCGAATAGCGCAAGCGCTGTTTCGTTGTTAATCTTCCGGATATTCAACAATCCCTTGGCTGATTACCATATTATTCCCAAAAACTTTATAACCGCCTGTGGTGTCATGAGCTATGGTAAATTCCAATTTTTTCGTAATCGTTTCGGTAATGGTGAAGGTTTCTGCCGGCGTTGTCATGCTGCGGTTCATATCCTGAATATAGATGACAACCTCCATTTCTTCCCCTTCAAGGCTTTCGTCATAGTCTATCGTGATTTCTTCGGTGACTTCTTTCGGCGGAATTTCCTCCACTCCTTTTGAAATCACGACAGATACTTTTCCGCCCTCTTTCAGTTCCGTTCCCGGCTGAGGGTTCTGTGAAACCACCAGGCCTTTTTCAACTTCCTCATTGTATTCTTCTGTAATATCGATCGACAGTCCGGTGGTATCCGCATAATCGCTTACGCTTTTCGCCGTATGTCCAGTCAAATCAATCAGCCTTACTAGTTGCGGTCCCTTGCTGATCGTAAATTCAATGACCGTTTCACTGGGGATGACTTCGTCGCCTTCCGCATGATTTTGGTCCAGTATGGTTCCCGGCTCACTATCATCATGCTGCTCGGTTGTCTTTATGTCCCTAAAATCCATTTCTTCCAGGATGGGGGCAACATCTTCATACATACGGCCGCGGTAGTCGGAAAGTTCAAAACGTTCTTTGCCTGTACTTATGTAAAGGTCGATCACGGTGCCTTCCTTCACTACTTTTCCAGATCCCGGATTGGTTCTGATAATAGAACCTTCCTCAATATTATCATCGCTCAATTCTTTTTTATCCCCGATAATGAAACCGGCGGCAATCAGATCAGAAACACCTTCCTCCAAATCCAGGCCGGCCACTTGCGGGACCGTTTTTTCCTTTGGCCCAAACAGGTCGGGGCCCATTAAAACAAGTAAAGAAATGCCAAGTACAAGCAGTGCGAAAATGGTCGTTAAAATTAAGGGCCATTTCCGTTTCTTTTTCTTATCCTCAATCTTTGCCTTTTTCGATTTCTTTTTGTTTTCCTTCGGCTCTTTTGGGCCTTGGTTTTCTTCCTTCATTTCCCCCATGACCACCGTTTCATCAAGGTTGCGAAATGGACGGTCGGGGGTAATGACCGGTATGGCCTTGGTTGCTTCATCATCCTCTGGTATGGAAAACTTGCTTTCGTTTAACCGCTCAGGATCAAGGGCCGTCCGTAAATCCTCTTCCATTTTATCGACATTATCATAGCGATGGAACGGATCTTTTGCCGTTGCTTTCAAGACAATATTTTCAACACTTTGCGGAATTTGGGGATTCCACCTTTTCAAGGACGGAGTTTCGGATTGCAAATGCTTTAAGGCAATCGAAACTGCAGACTCACCCGAAAAAGGAAGCCTGCCAGTGAGCAGTTCAAACATGACGATGCCAAGTGAATAGATGTCCGATTTATTATTGGCCATGCCTCCCCGCGCCTGTTCGGGGGATAAATAATGGACCGAACCTAGCACCGAATTTGTTTGGGTTATACTCGTCGCACTTAGTGCCATGGCAATTCCGAAATCGGTGACTTTAACATTCCCGTTTGCATCGATAAGGATATTGTGCGGCTTGATGTCGCGATGAATGATACGGTTGTGGTGGGCATCGGAAATTGCCGAGGTAAGCTGTTTCATGATATTGAGCGTCTTTTCCACAGGAACGGGAGCATGTGTCTGTATGTATTGCTTTAACGTTTGCCCGGGAACGTACTCCATAACAATATAGTATAAACCGTCATCTTCTCCGACATCATATATACTGACGATATTTGGATGGGTCAGGCTGGTCGCTGACTGCGCCTCCCGATGAAACCTGCGGATAAACTCATCATCATTGGCAAAATCCAGTCTGAGCATTTTGACAGCAACATCCCTGTCAAGAATCATGTCATGGGCAAGATAGACATTTGCCATGCCTCCGCCGCCGACCATGTCAAGAACCTTGTATCGACCGCTAATTCTTTTCCCAATCATCATGTCTTCACCTGCCCTCTGAGGCGTCTAAATAGCCCACAATGGCCAGGGTGATATTATCCTCGCCTCCATTTTGATTAGCGAGACCCACCATTTCTGACGCCATTTCACCCAGGGTGCTGTCCTGGGCGAGGATTCTGGAGAGCTCCTCCTGACTTACTTTGTTCGTCAATCCATCTGAGCAAAGAAGCAGCATATCCCCATCTTCAAATATTATGGTCTTTATATCCATTTCGACGGTGTTTTCCGTACCAAGTGCACGCAGAAGTACATTTTTACGCGGGTGGTGCTCGGCATCCTCCCTGGAAATTTGCCCGGACCTGACCAGTTCGTTGACAAGGGAATGGTCCTCAGTCAATTGCTGAAATCCCGCCTCGTTCAGGATATAGGCCCTGCTGTCGCCAATATTGGCAACGGTTACGAACAATGCCGTGCAAATGGCCGCAACAATAGTAGTGCCCATGCCTTCACAATTGGTGTTTTCCTGGGAATGCCGGAATACTAGGGTATTTACTTCCTTGATCGCAGTCTCCAGCCATGTGTAAGACTCCTCGGCTGTCCCAATATTCCCGGCCTTTTCCCATTTTTCCCTCAAGTAATTGATTGTCATTTCACTCGCTACATCTCCGGCCCGATGACCGCCCATGCCATCGGCTACGATGGCAAGGCGCTGGCCCTCAAGGTTGGTGAAAATCCCTCCATTATCTTCATTATGAAGCCGGACTTTCCCTTTGTCTGTCATGAAAACAGCGTTCATAGTTTCACCTCGTCTCTTCCTTCCGTTCCTTGGCACGAAGCTGGCCGCAGGCGGCATCAATATCATGGCCCTGCTCACGGCGGATTGTGACATTCACACCACGATCTTTTAGCGTTTTTTCGAACTTGAAAATCTGGGCTTTAGGGGTTCTTACATAATCTCGTTCCGGCACATAGTTGACCGGGATCAAATTGATATGGCATTTGATTCCTTTCACAAGCTTGGCCAGTTCCTCTGCATGTTCAACCTGGTCATTGACTCCGCCGAAGAGTCCATATTCGAAGGATATGCGGCGGCCGGTTTTTTCAATGTAGTAGCGTACCGCTTCCATCAGGTCCGGAAGCTTGTAGGCCCGGTTGATCGGCATCAGCCTGCTGCGCAGCTCGGAATTCGGCGCATGCAGTGATATGGCAAAGTTGATCTGCATATTTTCATCGGCAAACTTGTAAATTTTCGGAATGATGCCGCTCGTCGACACGGTGATATGCCTTGCCCCGATATTCAGTGCGTTCTCATGGTTCATAATTTTAAGGAAGGCCATCATATTGTCATAGTTATCAAAAGGCTCACCTATCCCCATGATGACAATTGAGCTGACCCGTTCATTTGTTTCATCAAGAGCCTGCTGGACCTTAACAACCTGGGCAACGATTTCCCCTGCTTCAAGATTCCTCTTCAGGCCGCCAAGGGTGGAAGCGCAAAAGGTACATCCTATTCTGCAGCCAACCTGGGTCGTCACGCAAACCGAGTTGCCATACTCATGGCGCATCAAAACCGTCTCAATGGATTTTCCGTCCTGGAGTTCAAATAAAAATTTAATCGTCCCATCGGAAGAAGTTTGCTGGATGATCGTATTCAGCGTAGTCAGTACAAAGCTTTGTTCCATTTTTTCACGCAGTGATTTCGAGAGATTGGTCATATCATCGAAAGAAGTGACTCTCTTCTTATAAAGCCAGTCAAAGATTTGAGCTGCACGGAATGCCTTATCTCCCTGTGACACAAGCCATTCTTTCAAGTCTTCAAGCTGAAGCGAATAGATGGAAGGCTTTCCGGTTTCAGTAGCTGTATTGTTTGTTTTCGTTTCTCGTTGTTCCATGTGTTAATCCACCTTCCTTTGCAGGCATGCGATATAAAAGCCGTCGGAACCAAAGTCCTGCGGCAGGATTTGGAGTTCAAAGCCGTCGACCAGCGGCCGAACCGCTTCAGGCATCTTTGACGGCAATGTAAGATCTCCTGTGAATCCGGCATGCTTTTCCAAAAATAATTTTACCGTTTCTTCGTTTTCAGCACGGTCGACTGTACAAGTGCTGTATACCAGGGTGCCGCCCTTCTTGATCAGCGGAGCGACGGCGTCCAGCAGCGAAAGCTGGATTTCCTGCAGCCTTGTCAAATCCTCTTCTTTTTTCGTGTATTTCATATCAGGTTTCCGTCTCATGACTCCAAGCCCAGAGCATGGGGCATCGAGCAGGATGCGGTCAAAAGACTCCGGCTCATATTGTTCATGGACCTGGCGGCTGTCGAGCTTTTTTGTTTCGATATTAGCAAGCCCTAGCCTGGCTGCATTGTCGGCGATCAACCTTACCTTATGCTCATGCAAATCAAGCGATACAACCTGTCCGGACTGATTAAGCTTTTCGGCAATATGGGTGGACTTTCCTCCTGGAGCGGCACAGGCATCCAGGATGTTTTGATTTTCCTGCACTCCCAGTGCATAGGCCGCCAGCATGGAGCTTTCATCCTGGATGGTAAGCAGTCCCTCCTTGTAGGCTTGCGACGAAGCCAGATTGCCACGGAGGCATTTGATGGCTTCCGGCACAATTTGGCTCTGTTCAACTGTAAATCCTTCTTCCTCAAGCCTGCTGATACAGTTCTCTACAGAAGTTTTCGTCAGGTTCACTCTCGCCGTCTGCAGGGGGGCGGTCAGGTTGATTTCGCACATTTCTTTCGTTTTCCCAAGGCCAAACTGGCTGGCCCACCTTCTTACAAGCCACTCTGGGTGGCTTGTTTCGATTGCCAGCCTTTTGACGGGATCAGCTATATTTTCAAGAGACGGAACTCCCTCTCTCTGAATGCTTCTAAGCACCCCATTAACCATCCCTGATATTCCCTTATGTCCCCTGCGCTTGGCAATTTCAACTGCCTCATGAATCGCAGCCCTGTCCGGCACTCGGTCAAGAAAGAGCATCTGATACAAGGTCATGCGCAGCAGCGGCAAAACCCAGCTTTCCAGCTTGGCTTTCTTTTTGATAAAAGGCTCCAGGTAAAAGTCCAGCGTCATTTTCCGCTGTAGCGTTCCATAGATCAACTCTGTCAGCAGGCCTGCATCCTTTTTATCAATCTTGTTCTTCTCAATGGCATTATGAAGGAGCAGATTGCTGTAAGCCTGATTCTTTTCAATGCTTTCCAAAAGCTCCAGGGCAGTTTCTCTTACGTTTTTCTTTCGGTTATTCTTCATGGTTCTCTCCAAGCTTTAACCCTCTTTTTATAAACGAGCCGGCACCGCGCAAATATTGCCCTGCTTCCATCTTTTTCTTCCCGGCCGGCTGGAGCTCCATTATCTTGAGCGCCGTATCATCTCCTGTCGATACGACAAATCCGTCTTCTTCGACAGCAAGGATAGTTCCTGGTTCGGCGGTATCTTTCGCAGCCACCTTGGCAGCCTTCCAGACCTTTATTACCGAACCATCAAGGGTGGTATAGGCGACCGGCCATGGGTTCATGCCGCGAATATGGTCATAGATGGCCGAACCTGCCTTGGACCAGTCGATTTTTTCCTGCTCACGCTTGATATTCCATGCAAATGTGGCTTCCTCATCGTTTTGCTTGATGGGCGTCAGTTTGCCTTCGAGAAGCTTTGGAATGGTTTCTGATAGAAGGTCTGCCCCCACTGTGCTGAGTTTATCATGCAGTGTGCCAACATTGTCTGTATCTGCTATCGATACCTCTGCCTGGGTAAGGATATCACCAGCGTCAAGCTTTTCTGCCATATACATGATGGTAATTCCTGTTTTCTTTTCCCCGTTGATGATCGCATAGTGAATGGGTGCTCCGCCGCGCAGCTCGGGGAGCAGCGAAGCGTGGACATTGATACACCCATGCTTCGGAGCTTCAAGCAATGCTTTAGGCAAAATTTGGCCAAAAGCCGCCGTTACGACCAGATCCGGGTTCAGCGCCAGGATTGGCTCAAGCTCCTCATGGCGGCGGATTTTTTCTGGCTGGTACACAGGGATCCCATGCTTTTCGGCTTCCACTTTTACCGGGGGGGGCGTCAGTACCCTTTTGCGTCCAACCGGCCTGTCCGGCTGGGTAACTACGGCAATGACGTCATAGCCATCCTTTATGATTCGCTGCAGCACAGGAACAGAAAAGTCGGGAGTTCCCATAAATATGATTTTTGTCATTCTTTACTGCTCCCTTCCAATTCTTCCTCTTCCAGATATCGGCTTACTTTGGTTGTAAACAGCACTCCATGCAGGTGATCCACTTCATGCTGGATGGCTCTTGCCAGAAAATCCTCAGCTTCCATCTCAAACCACTTGCCTTTGCGGTTTTGTGCCTTCACTTTGATTTTATAGGGACGAGTCACCTCGCCAAACAGTCCCGGAAAGCTTAGACAGCCTTCAGGGCCGGTTTGTGTTCCCGAAGTCTCCAGGATAACTGGATTGATCAGTTCATAAGTCGTGGAATCGTCTATATCAACAATGGCAATTTGCTTATCAATGCCAATCTGCGGCGCGGCAAGTCCGACACCGTCATATTCAATCATCGTATCATACATATCATCCAGCAGTTTTCCAAGCTTCTTGTCGAAAACCATGACGGTCTTGCACACCTGCTCCAAAATGTCTGCGGGATACGTTACTATCTTCCTAACTGACAAAATCCTGTTCCTCCAATACTATGCTTATCCTTAATGTTTCCACAAAACAAAATGTTCTCATACCATCACATTAAAATATATGGATTCAAATCCAGTGAAATCTGCAGTCCTTCTTTGGCTGTTTCCTGCTGGTAGCGGTCGAGCACCTGTCTCAAGGATGCTCTTAGCTCAGGTTCTTTTTTGTATTTTATCAAACATTGGTACCGATATCTATTTTTGATTCGGGGAATGGGTGAAGCCACAGGCCCAAGTACGACGGCTTCCTTTGAAAGCCTGGAAGAGATGTAGCGTGTGATCTTTTCCGTGACTGATACGGCCTTCATCAATTCCTCATGGCTTACGGTGACGAGCGCAATATAATAAAAAGGAGGATATTTATGAAGCTTCCTCGCCATCATTTCCTGTTGGTAAAAACGGTCATAATCCTGGGTCCCGGCGAGCTCGATGCTGTAATGTTCCGGTGTATAGGTCTGAATCACCACTTCCCCGGGAAGCTCGTGGCGTCCGGCCCTCCCGCTCACCTGTGTTAGAAGCTGAAACGTCTTTTCGGATGAACGGAAATCAGGGAGATGGAGCATCGTGTCCGCACTCAGCACGCCCACAAGGGTAATGTTTGGGAAATCAAGTCCTTTTGCAATCATTTGGGTGCCAAGGAGAATATCTGCAGCTCCTTCCCCGAATGCGTTCAACAGCCTTTCATGCGATCCCTTTTTCCCGGTTGTATCGACATCCATGCGGATGACCCGGGCTTCAGGCAGCAGCTTTGTCAGCTCCTCTTCCACTTTTTGCGTTCCGGTGCCAAAATAGCGGATATGCTCGCTGGTACATTCTGGGCAGATCACCGGCACCGGCTCCTCATATCCGCAATAGTGGCATTTCATTTGCTCCTGGTAGCGGTGGTAGGTCAGTGTGATCTCACAGTTTGGGCAATTGATTACATACCCGCAATCCCGGCACATCACAAAGGAGGAGTGGCCCCGCTTATTCAGGAACAATACCGTCTGCTCCCCTTTTGCGAGACGGTCCTCAAGCTTTTCAAACAGACTGCGTGAAAACATGGAGCGGTTTCCCTGGCGCATTTCTTCCCTCATGTCGACAATTTCCACTTCGGGAAGAGGCTGCTCATTCATCCGTTTTGGCAGGGCCAGCAGAGTATAAACACCCTTTTGGGCACGCGCAAAGGATTCAAGCGATGGAGTGGCGCTGCCCAGGACAACCGGGCACCGATGGGTGGCCGCCCGGTGGATGGCTACGTCCCTCGCATGATAGCGCGGGTTTTCCTCCTGTTTATAGCTTGTCTCATGTTCCTCATCTATAATAATGATCCCAAGGTTTTTAAATGGAGCGAAGATGGCCGAGCGTGCTCCAACCACGACCTTTACTTCACGACGCTGGATTTTTCGCCATTCATCGTATTTTTCACCTGCTGATAACCCGCTGTGCATAACCGCCACCAGATCTCCGAAACGTTCTTTGAACCGTTTTACCATCTGGGGGGTCAGGGAAATTTCCGGGACAAGCACAATGGCTTCCTCACCCTTTTCAAGCACCTGCTGTATAGACTGAAGGTAGATTTCCGTTTTGCCGCTTCCTGTGACCCCATATAGCAGGAACACTTCATGACGTTCTTCTTCAATGGAAGAAAGAATTGGTGCAATCGCCTTTTCCTGTGCTTCTGTCAGCACAAGCGGTTCCTGGCGCTGAAACTCTCTTCCTGCATATGGATCCCGGTAAACCTCCATGTCTTGCTCCCCAAGAATTCCTGCTTTGATGAGAGCTTTCACGGCCGCCTGGGAAAACCCATTGGCAACAAGAGTCTTCAGCTCCACCGGTGCTGGATGTTCCTGAAAAAAGTCCAGCAGTCTTCTTTGGGCTTTTGCCTGTGGAGACAGCCTTTCTTTTTGCTCGGCAAGGCTATCTGTGTCCCCTAGCGGGAGAATATGTTTCAGTTTTTTCCTGCGGACACGGTCTTTCACCTCATATACAACATCCACCAGGCCCCTGTCACTTTCCCTTTTCAATAGATTGACCAGATTTTGTTCAACAGCCGTTTCCCAGCTTGCCTCGGAGCCAGAAGAAAACAAATTCCTTGCTTCCTCCTCGAGGTCTTCCTTGCTGGTCCCCTCAGTGAGTACCACCTTTTTTTGATATTTCGCCTTCAGGGCTGCCGGCAGCATCGCCTGGTAAGCAGAAATCCTGTAGCAAAGCGAATGCTCCGTAAGCCATTCGCCAAGCAGGAGCAGCTCCTTGTTCAATACAGGCTTCAAATCCAGCGCTCCGGCTATCTCTTTCAGTTTCTTGAATTCCGATTCCGTTTTGATTCCCGTTACGAAGCCCTGGATATTCCGGGGACCAAACGGCACATTTACTCTTACGCCTGGAACAATGACACTTTCCAGATTATCAGGTATAAGGTAATCAAACGTTTTGTCAGTCTGTTTGGCTGGAACATCGACAATGACGCTCGCAATTTTCATTTAAGCCCGTCCCTTTCAAGTTGATGCGCAATTTCGGCCAGCAGCTTCCGTGCCACGTCTGCCTTGGACATCAGCGGCATATGGACTTCACTGCCATCCTTCTTGTACAGCGTCACGATATTGGTGTCGGTGCCAAACCCGGCTCCCGCTTCCGTAACATTATTCGCGACAATCATGTCCGCGTTCTTTTTCGCAAGCTTCCTGCGTGCATATTCTTCGACATTGTCCGTCTCAGCCGCAAATCCGACTAAAAGCTGATGATGCTTCTGCCGCCCGAGTTCAAGGAGGATGTCTTTCGTACGTTCAAGCTCAAGCGTTTGTCCGCCTTCCTGCTTCTTGATTTTCTTGCCATGCACGGTTTTCGGCCGGTAATCAGCGACTGCAGCCGTTTTAATGACGACGTCTGCATCTGAATAATTTTTCATTACAGCCTCGTACATTTCCTGGGCACTCTCTACATTCACTGTTTCAACTCCGAATGGCGGCTTCAGTGTGACCGGCCCGCTGACCAGAATAACGTGCGCTCCCATTTTCCTGGCTTCCTCCGCAATCGCGTAGCCCATTTTCCCGGTAGAATGGTTCGTCAGATAACGGACAGGATCAAGTTTTTCCCTTGTTGGCCCGGCCGTAATCAAAACCGTTTTGCCTTTTAACAGAGGCCTTGGAGCTTCTGCCGCGAAATGATCCTCAAGGAGCTCCACAATCCTCTCCGGTTCTTCAAGCCTTCCTTTTCCAACATATCCGCATGCAAGATAGCCTTCGCCTGGCTCAATAAAGCGCCAGCCGAACTCCTGAAGGATCCCCATGTTTCTCCTTACAGCCGGATGATCATACATATGGACATTCATCGCAGGCGCAATCCAGACAGGCGCCGTTGACGCGAGAAGTGTAGTCGTGACCATGTCGTCGGCCAAACCATTTGCCAGTTTTCCGATCGTGTTGGCCGTCGCCGGTGCAATCAATACCAAATCCGCCCAGTCGGCCAGGTCAATATGGGCAATTACTTTAGGGTCTTGTTCATCAAATGTATCTGTATAAACCTCATGGCGTGACAATGCCTGAAAGGTAAGCGGCGCAACAAATTTTGCCGCAGATTCGCTGAGGATCACCCTGACCTTCGCACCTGCCTGGGTCAATTTGCTCGTAAGCGCGGCTGCTTTATAGACGGCAATCCCTCCGGTCACGCAAAGAAGTATTTTCTTATCGTACAGCATAGCAGAACCCCCGTTTTGTCGCTTTCTATGCTTTTATTATGATTGATTGATGCATTTTTTTCATCAATTTAATTTTCAGGAAGCATCTCTCGCGAAAAAAAATAACAACCTAAGCAGCTTAGGTTGTTATGATTGGCCTATTGGTCTCCGTTTTCCTCACCGGCCGCTGTTCTGAAATGCAGCCTATCGGCATGGATTTCCTCAAGTGCCTTGCCTACATATTTATGGGAAACGTATTTTTCCAGACGAGCATCATGCTGTATCTGCATATTGCGGGCACGTTTTGCCGCCACGGACACAAGCGAATACTTTGAATCAATCTTCGTCAATAAAGAATCAATGGATGGATAAAGCAAATTAATCGACCTCCAGCATTTTTTTATAGCGGTATTGTACTCTTTCCCGGCGGCAGTGCTCGGCAACCACAATTGCCTTGATGCGCTCGCAGGCTAGTTCAACTTCATCGTTTTCGACCACATAATCGTATAATTCCATCATTTCCAGTTCTTCACGGGCCGCTTTCATCCGGCTCCTGATCAGGTCCTCTGATTCGGTCCCTCTAGTCACAATCCGGTTTTCCAATTCGGAAAGGCTCGGGGGAGCAAGGAAGATAAACAGACCTTCAGGGAATTTCCTCCTGACCTGGCCCGCCCCCTGAACTTCAATTTCCAGGAAAACATCTTTTCCTGCATCAATTGTTTCCCGCACATATTCGACTGGGGTACCGTAATAGTTGCCTACATATTCTGCATATTCAAGCAGCTGGTCGTTTGCGATCATATCCTCAAATTCTTCCCGGCTTTTAAAGAAGTAATCCACGCCATGGACTTCCCCTTCACGCGGTTTTCTCGTTGTAGCGGAAACGGAATATTCAAAAGCAGTATCCTTCTGGGAAAAGATCCCTTTCCTGACAGTTCCCTTTCCTACCCCCGATGGACCAGAAAGAACGATCAATAACCCTTTTTCAATCATTTATAAAATCCTACCCTTCATCCATTATCTCGTCGCGGTCATTCAACCGGTGTGCAACTGTTTCCGGCTGGACAGCCGATAAGATAACATGGTCGCTGTCCATTACGATCACTGCCCTTGTACGCCTTCCGTAGGTTGCATCAATCAACGAACCCCGGTCCCGAGCGTCCTGGATAATCCGTTTAATCGGTGCGGATTCCGGACTGACAATCGAGATGATCCGGTTGGCTGAAACAATATTGCCGAAGCCGATATTGATAAGCTTAATCCCCATAATGGTCCCCCAATCACCATTCTATTATTTTGGCCGTCTGCAAGGCTTTCTAAACGCTATTCGATGTTTTGAACCTGCTCTTTCACTTTTTCAAGCAGACTCTTCATTTCCACTACTTCTCTGGCAATATTCGAGTCATTGGCTTTGGAGCCAATGGTATTCACTTCCCTGTTCATTTCCTGGACAAGAAAATCAAGCTTGCGTCCAACCGGCTCCTCTAGAAGCAAAATTTTTAAAAATTGCCCAATATGGCTTTCAAGCCTGGTTAACTCTTCATTTATGTCAATTTTATCGGCAAATATGGCTGCTTCTGTTAGAATCCGGCTTTCATCTGCGTGGCCGCTGACTAATTCGGCCATGCGCTTTGAAAGACGTTCCCGATATTGTTCCACTACTGAAGGCGCAAACTCCCTTACCTGGCTAATATGCCTTTGGAGACTGTGGATATTCGTTTTGATATCCTTCTCAAGCGCAGCCCCTTCCCGAAGCCTCATCGATTTGACCTCACCTGCCGCCTCGGACGCAGCCTTAAGGACGAGCATTTCAAGCTCATCATTTTCTGCTTCGGTTTCTTCAATTTGGATGAGTTCTTCCCTGCTGGACAAATCCTTTAATGAGAGTTCACCCGCAAGACCGTATTTATGTTTAATTTCGGTTATGTAGCGAATATAATCATCTAGAAGTTCCCAGTCCACATGGACACTGCGCTTGGCCGTTCCTTGCCCTTCAAGCGTCACATAGACTTCGGCCCTTCCCCTTTTTATATATGTGCCAAGGCTTTTTTTCAGTTTGTCTTCCACTTTCATAAGCTGGCGGGGCATTCGGAAATGAAATTCACTAAAACGATGGTTAACCGTCTTCACTTCCACAGTTACTTCAAACCGATCGGATTCCGCCTTGCTCCGGCCAAAGCCCGTCATGCTTAAGACCATCCAGGACACATCCATTCTTTATAGGAATTAAGTATCGAACCACAAAAAAGAAAGGCAATAGAGCCTCCCTCTATTACCTTACGGATTATATCATATTCTTTTTCGTTTTACTTGCTAAAAATGACCCTGCGAGCAAAAAAGTAGGCAATGCGGCCATTCCGACGACAAGCATCCAGTCCTTTGGCACAATGGCCACGGTATGGAAAATCGGCTGCAGCGGCGGGTAATAGATGACGCCCATGACAAGAACTAGCGATGAAATAACGGCCCAGACGAGATATTTATTCTCGAATGGATTCCGTGAAAAAATCGATTTTTCACTTCGGCAATCAAAAACATGGATCAGCTGTGCGAGTACCAGGGTCGCAAAAGCAATCGTCTGTGCATAGGCGAGGTCATCGCCGCGATAATAAATGGTCATGAAGGCAATCAAGGTGGCAAGCCCTATCAGAAATCCCCTGGAAACGACCTTCCAGCCCAGCCCTCTTGCAAATACACCTTCCTTCGGGTGGCGCGGCGCACGTTTCATCACATCTCCCTCAGGCTGGTCGAGCCCCAGCGCCATCGCCGGCAGGCCGTCGGTCACAAGGTTGACCCAAAGGATTTGTATGGGAACGAGCGGAAGCGGAAGCGCAAGCAGCATCGCAAACAGCATCACCAGGATTTCGCCTACGTTGGAGGCCAGGAGATACCGGATGAATTTCCTGATATTTTCGTAGATGTTCCGCCCTTCCTTGATGGCGGATTTAATCGTGGCAAAGTTGTCATCAAGCAAAACGAGCGAAGAGGCTTCCTTGGCGACGTCGGTGCCGGTGATTCCCATCGCGACCCCGATGTCCGCGGCCTTGATGGCTGGGGCATCATTGACCCCGTCTCCAGTCATTGCAACCACATGTCCCCTATTTTGCAAGGCTTTGACAATTTTAAGCTTGTGCTCAGGTGATACACGCGCAAATACGGAAACATCCTCCACCACATCTTCGAGCTCTTCCACACTCATGCCGGAAAGCGTCTTGCCTTCAATCACTTTGCTCCCTGGTGTCAGGATGCCAAGCTGGCTGGCAATTGCCTTGGCGGTGATCACATGGTCCCCCGTAATCATCACCGTTTTGATTCCGGCGTCCCGGCATTCCTTGACAGCGGTTTTCACTTCAGGCCTTGGCGGATCAATCATGCCCTGCAAACCTATAAATGTGAGATCTTTTTCCGCTTCATGTTCACTTAGGATAACTGTAGCAGAGGATAAGGGCTTGAAACCGATAGCGATTGTCCGCAGCGCGTCTGCAGCCAGCCCTTCAACAGCCTGCTGGACTTCCTGCTTCCGTTCTTTGGTCATCGCCTGCTGCCGGTCATTCCAGAGCACGGAGGTGCTGAGGCCTAGGAGGACATCCGGTGCTCCCTTGGTAACGACAAATTGGCGGCCGTTTTTATCCTTGATGATGATGCTCATCATTTTCCGCTGTGAATCAAACGGAAATTCATTCACAATCTGAAACTGATTCAGCAGCCCTTCCCTCGTAAGCCCTGCCTTCATTGCGGCTACCAGCAGCGCTCCTTCTGTAGGGTCGCCGTCGACAACGTAGTCCCCGTTCTTCTCGAGGACCTCGGCATGGTTGCACAGCATCCCAAAAGTAAGAAGCTGCTGCAGCGGTTTGATGGAGTTGGGGTTCACTTTTTCCCCGCGGGAATAAAAACTTCCTTCGGGACTGTATCCTCCCCCGTCCAATGTCCATGTGCTACCGCCGGTCCAAGCATGGGTTACGGTCATTTTATTCTGTGTCATCGTCCCTGTCTTGTCCGAACAAATGACGGATGCACATCCAAGCGTTTCCACCGCCGGCAGTTTTCGAACGATGGCTTTCTGCTTGATCATCCGCTGTACTCCAAGCGACAAGGCGACCGTGACAATAGCCGGCAGCCCTTCAGGAATGGCTGCAACTGCCAGCGACACCCCGGCCAGGAACATCGTATAAAGATCATGTCCCTGCAAGACACCAACACCGACTACCAGCACTGTCAGCAGCAAAGCGACAGTAATCAGGATTTTGCCGAGTTGTTCAAGCCTCCGCTGAAGCGGCGTTTCCATCGACTCTGCATTTTGCAGCAAGTCGGCGATCTGCCCCATGGCCGTTTTCATCCCGGTAGCGACGACGATTCCCATGCCATTCCCCCTGGTGACGAGCGTCCCCATAAATGCCATGTTTTCCATGTCGCCGATTCCCGGGTTCGGAACTCTTAAGGCTTCAGTAAATTTCTGCACGGGAACCGATTCACCCGTCAGCGCCGATTCCTCTATTTCAAGGCTCTTCGACTCAATTAATCTTACATCTGCACCTATCCTGTCCCCGCTGGAGAACTTGAGGATATCTCCCGGTACGACCTCCTTTGAAAGGATTTTTTCCCACTTCCCATTCCTCAGTGCCTGTACCTGCGGAGCCGACAGCTCTTTTAGGGCTTCAAGCGACTTCTCCGCTTTCCTCTCCTGAAAAAAACCAAGAAACGCATTAATCACAACAATTGCAATAATGGCAATGGCATCAATCACTTCGCCAAGGAGCCCTGAAATCAAGGTGGCTCCAAGAAGGACCAGTACCATAAAATCCTTGAATTGGCTAAAAAAGATCAGCAATGCCGATGGCTTCTCGCCCTCTTCCAAAACATTCAGCCCGTGCTGCTTTTGACGGTTTTTCACTTCCTTTTCCGACAGTCCTGTTTTACAATCAGTTTTTAGGACATCCACGATTTCTCTTTCGTTCATCTCATGAAACTTCATCGGGCCATCTCACTTCCCCTTTCGCGACTAGAAGCTAATCGTAAATACTCTAGTGAAAGCTTATTCAGCCCTGTCCTAAAAAATGCTACTATTAAATAGAAAAACAGCGGCGCCTTAAATTGGCTCCTTTTGAGGAAAATTAAACGACGTAAAGGATGTTTTGCCATGTCATATGATGGATTGTTTACGAGAGCTGTAGCCAACGAACTAGCCGCTCTGCTGAAGGGCGGACGCATTAATAAAATACATCAGCCTTACAAAAATGAAATTCTCATGGTAGTGAGGGCAGGAGGAGTGAACCATAAGGTGCTTTTGTCGGCGCATCCCAGCTACGGGCGGGTTCAGCTGACCAATGACCAATACGACAATCCCAGCGAGCCCCCTATGTTCTGCATGCTGCTCCGCAAACACCTGGAAGGCTATATTATCGAGGATATCCATCAGGCTGGACTTGACCGGATGATCATTTTTGAAGTCAAGGGCCGGAACGAGATTGGGGATTTAAGCTATAAGCAGCTTATTGTCGAAATCATGGGCCGCCACAGCAACATCGTCCTGGTGGACAAAGGGCGAAACATGATCCTCGACAGCATCAAGCATGTATCCTTTGCCATGAACACCCATAGGGCAGTGCAGCCAGGGCAGGAATATATCATGCCGCCAAGCCAGGATAAATTGAACCCGTTTGAGGCAGGAGAAGAGGATATTCTGCGCAGAATCGATTTTAATGCTGGCATGCTTGATAAGCAGCTGGTCTCGCAATTTGCCGGCCTATCCCCTCTGGCCGCTAAGGAAATCGTACATTCCGCAGGGCTTGCGAATCGGAACACTCTCCCGAAAGCTTTTATGGCTTTCATTGAAAAGCTAAGAAAACATGAGTATCTTCCTGCCATCACGGCAGCAAAGGGGAAAGAATTTTTTTATCTGCTTCCGCTTGAGCATTTGCAAGGTGAATCAAAAACATTTGGTTCAACCGGCGAAATGCTTGATCGCTTTTATTTCGGCAAGGCGGAACGCGACCGCGTCAAGCAGCAGTCGAATGACCTTGAAAGGTTCATTTTTAATGAAAAGGAAAAAAATGAGAAAAAGATAAAAAAGCTGCAAGCCACTCTTACAGAGGCCAAAAACGCCGAAAAGTACCAGCTATATGGGGAACTGCTGACGGCCAATCTGTACGCCGTTGAAAAAGGCATGAAAGAAATCTCTGTGATTAATTATTATGATGAGGAAGGCGCCAGCATAACCATCCCGCTTGATCCACGGAAAACTCCGTCCGAAAATGCACAAAAGTATTTCACACGGTACCAGAAAGCGAAGAATGCATTGAAGATTGTGGATGAACAAATCCAGCATGCCAGGCTGGAAGCGGATTATTTCGATGCCCTTTACCAGCAGCTTGAAGCTGCTGCACCAAAGGATATCCAGGAAATCAGGGAGGAGCTTGTCGAGGGAGGCTATATCAGGCAAAGGCAGAAGAAGGGAAATAAAAAAGCGCAGGCTGCCAAAATTGTTCTCGACCGCTATATGGCTTCTGATGGTACGGAGATCCTTGTCGGAAAGAACAACAAGCAAAATGACTATCTGACCAATAAAGCAGCCGCACGGGATGATATTTGGCTGCATACAAAAGACATTCCCGGCTCCCATGTGGTAATCAGGAGCAAGGAACCTTCCGAGGAGACCGTTATGGAAGCCGCCAAGCTGGCCGCTTATTTCAGCAAGGCACGTAATTCCAGCTCTGTGCCGGTTGACTTCACAAAAGTCCGCCATGTTAAAAAACCAGCAGGGGCAAAGCCCGGCTTCGTCATCTACGACCAGCAGCAGACCGTGTATGTAACGCCAGATGAAGAGACGGTTTTATCGTTGAAGGGCAATGCTTGATTCAACGGCTTAAATATTGAGGGCATCCAGAAATGGATGTCCTTTTTCTCCGAATTTCACGTAAGCTGGGCCTCCATCACAACCATGGAGATTCCCTCGAGACGGGCCTCCATCACAACCATGGAGGGCCTTTTTCTCCGAATTTCACGAGAGTCGGGCCTCCATCACACCCATGGAGGACCTTTTTCTTCGAATTTCCCGCGAGATGGGCCTCCATCACACCCATGGAGGACCTTGTTCTTCCAATTTCACGAAAGTTGGTCCTCCATCACAACCATGGAGGACCTTTTTTTCCAAAATTCACGAAAGTTGGTCCTCCATCACACCCATGGAGGACCTTTTTCTCCAAATTTCACGAAAGCTGGGCCTCCATCACACCCATGGAGGACCTTTTTCTCCAAATTTCACGTAAGCTGGGCCTCCATCACACCCATGGAGGACCTTTTTCTCCGAATTTTACGCGAGACCGGCCTCCATCACAACCATGGAGGACCTTTTTCTTCGAATTTCCCGCGAGACGGGCCTCCATCACAACCATGGAGGACCTTTTCCTTCGAATTTCCCGGGAGACAGGCCTCCATCACACCCATGGAGGACCTTTTTCTCCAAATTTCACGAAAGCTGGTCCTCCATCACACCCATGGAGGACCTTTTTCTTCAAAATTCCGGAAAGACGGTCCTCCATCACAGCCATGGAGGACCTTTTTCTCCGAATTTCACGAAAGACGGGCCTCCATCCACCTATCCCTATTAGGTGATAAAACAAAAAAGCCGCAGAATCGCGCCTTGATTCTGCGGCTTTTTAAAACAACCCCTTATCTCTCCTTAACCAAGCCCCAATCGGCCGGGTTTTTCCGCCATTCCGATAATTTGCTCAAGTCATCGGCACTGATTTCGCCCCGCTCACTCGCGACCTGTGACAATGTGGAAAAATCAGTAAGCGCAACGGCCTTAACCCCGGCTTCTCCCAATAGTTCTTTTCCCTTTTCAAGCTCGTAGGTGAAGATAGCGACTGCTCCCAACACTTCACAGCCTGCTGCCCGGAGAGCTTCAACCGCGTTGATGACACTGCCGCCTGTTGAAATTAAATCTTCAACAACCACCACTTTCTGCCCCGAAGCCACTTTCCCTTCAATCTGGTTTCCCTTGCCATGGCCTTTCGCCTTTGACCTAACATAGCACATCGGCAAGGACAAAAGTTCGCTGACCCACGCTGCATGGGGTATTCCTGCTGTTGCTGTACCCGCGACAGACTGGGCTTCCGGGAAATGTTCAATAATTAAGTCCTTCAGTCCGCTGGCGATCTCCCGGCGGATTTCCGGATAGGAGAGGGTAAGGCGGTTATCGCAGTAAATCGGGGACCGAAGCCCAGATGACCAGGTAAATGGGTCATTCGGCTTTAAAGTAACGGCCTCAATGTCAAGCAGCTTTCCTGCAATCTCTTTTTTCACAATAAAACACCTTCCCATTCTTTTTTAATAGAACGATAGCTTTCTAGCGGAGCAGCAGATTTCGTTATCGGCCGCCCAACCACAATCGCTGAAGCTCCTTCCTCCCTTGCAAACTGCGGCGTCGCTACCCTCTTCTGGTCTCCTGCCACGCCGGAGGCAGGACGGATTCCCGGAGTGACAGTCAAGAATTCCGCACCAATATGTCTGGAAATCATTCCTGCTTCATACGCAGAACAAACGACACCATCCAAACCAGCATCCGCCGACAGCTTGGAATAGTGGAGGACTGACTCCTGCAGCGGAACTTGGATAAGCTGCTGTGTTTGCATTTGCTCTTCCGATGTACTCGTCAGCTGAGTGACAGCAATGCACAGCGGCCGGCGATTCCCACTGGAAGTTCCGGAATCCAGCCCCTCGAGCGCAGCCTCCATCATTTCCTGCCCCCCGGCTGCATGGACATTGACCATATCCGCTCCAAGGCTGGCAAGGCTTTTCATCGCGCTCCTCACTGTATTTGGAATGTCATGGAGCTTCAGGTCAAGGAAAACTTCATGCCCTTGTTCTTTTAAGTAAGAAACGATATCGGGACCTTCACTATAAAACAATTCCATCCCTATTTTGACACAGACCTTTTCATCTCCAAAAGCTTGCAGGAAGTCAAGAACCTGTCTTTTCGCGGGAAAATCAAGCGCGATGATAAGCGAGTTTCTCATTTCTCTTCCAGCTCCTTCCTGTGCACTCCGAGATATGGCTATATCCTAATTCGGCAACAAGCTCCGGCAGTTCTTCAATGATGGCCGGACAGACAAATGGGTCAATAAAATTCTGGGTGCCAACCGCAACGGCGCTCGCTCCCGCATAGAAGAATTCAATCACGTCCTGGGCTGACTGGATGCCTCCCATGCCTATGATTGGAAGGTCAACCTGCTGGCTTACTTCATAAATCATCCTCAATGCTACCGGCTTAACCGCAGCTCCAGAGAGCCCTCCCGTCACATTGGCAAGGATGGGCTTTGCTGTCTGCAGGTCAAGCCTCATTCCAAGCAGCGTGTTGATCATGGTCAGTCCGTCAGCGCCGCCTTCCTGTACCGCTTTGGCAATGGAAACGATATTGGTAACGTTGGGTGACAGCTTGACATAGACGGGCACCTGCGAAACTTCCTTCACTTTCCTGGTAAGTCTCCTGGCCATTTCAGGGTCCGTACCGAATGCAATGCCTCCCGTTTTTACGTTCGGGCATGAAATGTTCAGCTCAAGGGCGTGGACATTAGGCGCTTTTGATATTTCCTGTGCAACATGGACATAATCTTCTTCAGTCGATCCTGCTACATTCGCAATAATCGGGACATCATAGTTCTCAAGCCGCGGAAGCTCTTCGGCCATGACCTTCTCGAGCCCCGGATTCTGGAGCCCGATTGCATTCAGCATTCCTCCCGGCGTTTCCGCGACCCTTGGTGTCGGATTGCCAAAACGCGGTTCCGGCGTAGTCGCTTTGACCATGATGGCGCCTAGGACGCTCAAATCAAAAAGCTGGCTGAATTCCTTCCCAAATCCAAAGCAGCCTGAAGCAGGCATGACAGGATTCTTCAGGGATAATCCTGGCAAATCTATATGAAGCAAACTCATATCGCTACCTCCCCTGCCCGGAATACAGGCCCATCGCTGCATACCTTTCGATAATCTCCTTCATGCCCATTCTTCGTTGGGCAGACGCATGCAAAGCATGCACCGATTCCGCAGCTCATTCTCTCTTCAAGCGACAGGAAAGACTTGGGTGCAAACATCCCTGCCTCAAGGGCCCGAAGCATTGGTGTAGGACCACATGAGTAAAGGATGTCAGCCTGAATATCAGCTTCATCAAGAATGGAGGTTACAAACCCTTTCCGGCCGTATGTTCCGTCTGCAGTTGCAATATATGTTTCGCCCATCCGTGAAAATTCTTCCTCATAAAAAACGGCCGAAGCTGTTTGAAAGCCCAGCACGCTTATTACCTTGATACCTCTATCCACAAGCTGTTTTGCCAGTTCATACAGCGGAGGTACACCTATGCCTCCGCCTACCAGCAAGGCCGTGTCTCCTGATCGGGCTTCCCCTGTTGGGAACCCGTTTCCGAGGGGCCCGAGAACATCAACCTTTTCTCCCGGCCGTTTTTCGGCAAGCAGGGAAGTACCTCGTCCCTGCTTGCGAAAAATGATGGTATACTCCTGTTTATCCTTGTTGATGGCGGCAATGGAAATTGGGCGCCTCAGCAATGGATCAAGGTTGTCAGATACCCGGATATGGACGAATTGGCCAGGTTCATCCATTTCTCCGGCCATTTGTCCACTCAAGGTGAGTTCATAAACAGAATGGGCTATTTCCTTGTTTTGGACAACTGTGCACATTTCCTTTCTCATGCAAGCACACCTGCTTCAACGCTTTTCGGCTCAGTAAGGGGGCCGGCCGAAAACGTCATGGACTCCAATACCCTCAGGATTGCTTCCGCTGTATCAAGGGAAGTCAGGCATGGTATTCCGTTTTCTACGGATTCACGGCGGATCCGGAAGCCATCCCGCTGCGGCTGCTTTCCTCTCGTCA
This sequence comes from Mesobacillus campisalis, assembly GCF_000986785.1. Taxonomy (GTDB): domain Bacteria; phylum Bacillota; class Bacilli; order Bacillales; family Cytobacillaceae; genus Mesobacillus_B; species Mesobacillus_B campisalis. The sequence continues at coordinate 162,150 of NZ_LAYY01000002.1, forward strand.
GAGTGTTGACGACGAGCTGAGCCTGTCCGCTGCGGATTGAATCAATCAGGTCCGGCTCGCCTGAGCCAATTTTTCCGACTGTTTTCACCTTTACGCCGGACGCTTCCAGATAAGCCGCTGTGCCGCTGGTCGCAACCAGCTGATAGCCAATCTCTGCAAATCTCTTGGCCAGCGCCACCGCTTCTTTTTTGTCTTTATCCGCAATTGTCATCAGCACCGTGCCAAATTCCTTAAACTTCATGCCCGCGGCAATCATGCCTTTATAGAGGGCTTTCTCCAGGGTTATATCCTTGCCCATCACTTCACCCGTCGATTTCATTTCAGGCCCGAGCGTAATATCCACCCTCCGCAGCTTTTCAAAGGAGAATACTGGCACTTTTACATACACGCCATCCTGCTCAGGCACAAGCCCTGTGGTATACCCTTGCTCACGGAGCGATTGGCCGAGGATGGCCCTTGTTGCAATTTTAGCCATTGGAATATGCGTAATTTTGCTCAGGAAAGGAACCGTCCTGCTCGACCGCGGGTTCACCTCAAGGACAAACACTTCTCCCTTTGAAACTACAAACTGGATATTCAGCAGTCCGACGATTTTCAGCCCTCTTGCAAGCTTTTGGGTGTAGGCGATCAGCTTCTCCTTTATCTCTTGGCTTAGACTTTGCGGAGGATAGACGGCTATGGAGTCGCCGGAGTGGACCCCTGCGCGTTCAATATGCTCCATGATTCCTGGAATCAGCACTGTTTCGCCATCAGAGATAGCATCCACTTCAATTTCCTTGCCTGTCAAATACCGGTCGATCAGCACAGGATGTTCAGGATTGACTTTTACCGCGTTCTCCATATAGTGAAGCAGTTCTTCTTCCTTATCGACGATTTCCATGGCTCTTCCGCCCAGCACATAAGATGGTCTTACAAGGACCGGATAGCCTATTTCGGACGCAATGGCCGCAGCTTCCTCCACCGACATCGCCGTGCTTCCTGCGGGCTGTGGAATTCCCAGCTGGCTCATTGCCTGCTCGAACATATCGCGGTTTTCAGCCCTGTCCATATCCTCGAGGGTTGTTCCAAGAATTTTAACCCCATGGCTTGCGAGACCGGAAGCAAGGTTGATGGCAGTTTGGCCGCCAAACTGGATGACTACTCCTTTTGGCTGTTCCAAATCGACGATACTCATGACATCCTCGACGGTCAGCGGTTCAAAGTAAAGCTTATCCGAAATACTGAAATCAGTGGATACGGTCTCCGGGTTGTTATTGATGATGATCGCTTCATATCCCGCTTCCTTGATGGCTTTCACGCAGTGGACAGTCGCATAGTCAAACTCGACCCCCTGCCCGATGCGGATTGGGCCTGAACCAAGGACAACCACACTTTCACGGCTGCTTCTGATTGATTCATTTTCCTCCTCATAGGTGCTGTAGAAGTACGGCGTGCTTGATTCAAACTCGGCCGCGCATGTGTCCACCATTTTAAACACAGGAATGATTCCCGCCGTCCGGCGCCATTGATAAACAGCTTCTTCATCGCACTCCCAGAGATGGGCGAGTGCTTTATCGCTAAAACCAAGCTCCTTTGCTTTTCGGCCAGCCTCTTCCTGGAATGGGACCTGTTTCAATTCCTTTTCCAGCTGTATCAGTTTTTGAAGCTTGTAAAGGAAAAAGAGGTCGATTTTGCTCCACTCATGGATGGTTTCCATGCTGATGCCTCTTTGGAGTGCTTCGGCTATGTAAAACAGCCTCTCATCGCCTGCCGTCCTGATCCTTTTTTCAATCAGGCTGTCGTCAAATTGACTCCCGTCTTTCAGTTCAAAATGATGGATGCCGGCCTCAAGCGAGCGGATCGCCTTCAAGAGAGATTCCTCAAATGTCCGGCCGATGGCCATTACTTCGCCAGTGGCTTTCATTTGCGTTCCCAGTTTACGGTTGGCACTTTCAAACTTGTCAAATGGCCAGCGCGGAATTTTTGTCACAATGTAATCAAGCGCCGGCTCAAAGCAGGCATAAGAGGTGCCTGTGACCGGGTTAATCATTTCATCAAGCGTCAGGCCAACGGCAATTTTTGCTGCAAGTTTGGCAATCGGATAACCTGTTGCCTTCGAGGCGAGAGCGGATGACCTGCTGACTCTCGGGTTGACTTCAATCACATAGTAGTTGAAGCTGTCAGGGTCAAGCGCCAGCTGGACATTGCAGCCGCCCTCGATTTTCAGCGCACGGATGATTTTAAGGGAAGCATTCCGCAGCAGCTGGTACTCACGGTCGCTCAGCGTCTGGCTTGGCGCCACAACGATGGAGTCGCCGGTGTGGATGCCGACAGGGTCAAAATTCTCCATGTTGCAGACGACAATGGCATTGTCATTGGCATCACGCATGACTTCATATTCGATTTCCTTAAAGCCGGCAATGCTTTTCTCTAGCAGGCATTGGCTGACTGGGCTGTTTTTCAATCCGCTGGCCACAATTTCAACCAGCTCCTGTTCATCGCTGCAGATTCCGCCGCCCGTTCCGCCAAGCGTATAAGCTGGACGTACAATCACCGGGTAGCCGACCTGTTCTACGAACCCAAAGGCTTCTTCAAGCGTATGGATAATAACGCTCTCCGGAACAGGCTGTCCAAGCTCGTTCATTAAATTCCTGAACAGTTCGCGGTCTTCGGCCTGCTCAATGGCATCCAGCTTCGTTCCAAGTATTTCAATTCCAAGCTCGTTGAGAATCCCCGACTTTGCTAATTCCACAGCCATGTTCAAGCCGGTTTGCCCTCCCAAAGTGGGCAGGATGGCATCCGGCCGTTCCTTGCGGATGATCCGGCTGACGAATTCAAGGGTCAGCGGCTCGATATAAACAACATCCGCGATTTCGGTATCGGTCATGATGGTGGCCGGATTGGAGTTTACGAGGATTACCTTGTAGCCTTCTTCACGCAGCGCGATGCATGCCTGGGTCCCGGCATAATCAAATTCGGCAGCCTGGCCGATAACAATTGGCCCTGAACCTATTACTAAGATACTATGGACATCTTTACGCTTTGGCATATGCTTCATCCCCCTGTTTCACTGATTCTACTGTTGTTAAAAACTCGTCAAACAAAGCATTCGCATCTTCCGGTCCCGGTGAAGCTTCAGGGTGATACTGGACGGTAAAGGCGGCATGTTTTTTATGGGACAGGCCTTCAACACTTCCGTCATTCAAGGCAATATGGGTAATTTCCAGATCCGTCCCGGCGACTGTTCCTTCTTCCACTGTATATCCGTGGTTCTGTGAAGTCAGGGCGACTTTTCCTGTTCTCAAATCCTTGACCGGGTGGTTGGAGCCGCGGTGTCCGAACTTCATTTTAACGGTATCCGCCCCGCATGCTAATGCGAACAGCTGATGTCCAAGACAGATCCCAAACAACGGCACCTTTCCTAGAATTCCTTTGATCATCTCGATGGCCTGAGGCACATCCTTCGGGTTTCCTGGTCCATTGGAAAGCATGATGCCATCCGGGCTAAGCGCCAGTATTTCTGCCGCAGTGGTATTGTAGGGAACGACAATGACATCGCAATTGCGGTCATTCAACTCACGCAGGATTCCGTGCTTCATTCCGAAATCAACCAGCACAATCCGATGCCCCCTTCCAGGGCTGGGATAAGGGCTTTTTGTCGAAACCATTTTGACCTGGTCCTGGCGGAGTTTGGTGGCCCTCAGCTTTTCCAAAACTTCTTCCTTATTCTCTTCCATACTGCACAGCGAAGCTCTCAATGTCCCATGCTGGCGGATGATCTTCGTCAGCTTCCTTGTATCGACTCCAGAAATACCAGGGATTCCTTTCATTTTCAAATATTCGTCAAGGCTCATCTCACTTCTCCAGTTTGACGGAAAATCAGCTGCCTCTTTTACGACAAAGGCGGTAATGGCAGGATTGATTGATTCAAAGTCATCGCGATTGATTCCGTAGTTGCCGATAAGCGGATAGGTCAGCGTTACAATCTGACCGCAGTAGGAAGGGTCCGACAAGATTTCCTGGTAGCCGGTCATCCCTGTGTTAAACACCACTTCTCCACTTACCGCCGACAGGCTGCCAAAGCCTTCTCCTTTAAAAACCGTGCCATCTTCAAGTATCAGCTGTCTGTTCATACTGCTACGCTCCCTTTCTCCCAAACTATTTTTCCGGCTGCAATGGTCATTGCAGGCCAGCCCTTGCAGCTCCAGCCGGTAAATGGCGTGTTCTTCCCTTTCGATAAGAAGACAGCCGGGTCAATTTCCTCTTCATGGTCCAAGTCAAGCAGTACCAGGTCGGCAGCTGCCCCGGGCACAAGCTTTCCGTATGGAAGGCCAAATGCTTCACAAGGCTTGATGGTCAGGAATTCGATTAGCTGCTTTAAGGTGATGGTCCCCTCTGATACCATTTTGGTATAGAGAAGCGGAAAAGCTGTCTCAAGGCCGACAATGCCGAATGGTGCCAGTTCAAAGCCCTCAGCTTTTTCCTCGCTCGTATGCGGCGCATGGTCGGTGGCTATAAAATCGATGGTGCCATCAAGAAGGCCCTCGATCAACGCCTGCTGATCTTCCCGGCTTCGGAGAGGAGGATTCATCTTGAAGTTGGCGTCATTTCCTGTAATATCTTCTTCATTCAGAAGCAGATGATGAGGAGTTACTTCGGCAGTGACCTTTATGCCGTTCCTTTTTGCTTCGCGCACAGTTCGTACCGATTCCTTCGTGCTGATATGGCAGACATGGTAATGGCAGTCAGCCGCCTCTGCCAGCAGTACGTCCCTCGCGATATGCACGGCCTCGCAGACGGAAGGAATCCCGTTCACCCCAAGCTCTGCCGATTTTTTCCCTTCATGCAGCGACCCTTTGTTAATCAGGGTGTTATCTTCACAGTGGGCAACAATGGCCATATCAAGTGCCGAAGCTTTCTTCATTGCCGCCAGCATCATTCCCGCTTCCTGGATGCCTACTCCATCATCGGTAAATGCAAAGGCACCCGCTTCCTTTAGGCCCTCAAAGTCAGTAAGCTCCTTTCCGAGCTCCCTCACGGTGATGGAGGCATAAGGCAAGACCCTCACTCTGCCCGTTTCATTAATTTTCATCTGCAGTTTTTCGAGCTGCTCCTTTGAATCCGGCACAGGCCTGGTGTTTGGCATGGCCGCAACGGTAGTGAATCCGCCTTTGGCCGCCGCCATTGTTCCAGTTGCAATCGTTTCTTTCTTTTCGCCGCCCGGCTCGCGCAGGTGGATATGCAAATCAACGAATCCAGGTGCGATCAGCTTGCCATCCGCATCAATAACCTCGTCCGCCTGCCTGTCCAGGCTGGTTCCCATTTCGCTTATGATTCCATCCTCTATAAAAATCTCAACCTCTTTTTCTCCCGTCTCAGTAAGCAATCGGCCATTTTTGATCAGCAATGACATGCTTGTTTCCCCCTTCCATATTTTCAAGCGCCCTTCTTAATACAGCCATGCGAACATACACACCATTTTGCATTTGTTTAAAGATCCGCGAACGATTCGACTCAACCAGGCTGTCTGCAATTTCGACTCCCCGGTTGATGGGGGCAGGGTGCATAATAATGCTTCCTTGTTTCATTTCTCTCTCCCTGCTCACCGTCAGCCCATAACGAAGATGGTAGTCTTCCAGGTCAGTCTTTTCACCGCCCATATGGCGCTCGTGCTGGATTCGCAGCAGCATGACAACATCAGCGCCAGCTACCGCCTCATCTATCTGGACAAACCGCTGGTTTTTCCCGCCTACTTCTGTATTGAACCATTCAGGCGGCCCTGAGAATACGACTTCCGCCCCAAGCCTTTCCAGGACTTCAGCGTTCGACCTTGCCACCCTGCTGTGGGCAATATCGCCTATGATCGCGACTTTCAAGCCCCGGAAACGTCCGAATTCCTGCCTGATGGTCAGCAAATCGAGGAGCGACTGGGTTGGATGGTGCCCGCAGCCATCCCCTGCATTAATGACGGGGATGCCGACATTCCCGGAAAGCTCCTTATAGTAGGCGTCTTCCCCGTGTCGGATGACTACAGCTCCAATTCCAATCGACTCAAGAGTCCTGACTGTATCATAAAGTGTTTCTCCCTTTTGTACGCTTGAGGTCTGTACTTCAAAGGGGATAGGTTCCAATCCCAGCCTTCTTTCTGCTACCTCAAAGCTCGATTTAGTCCTTGTGCTCGGTTCATAAAAAAGATTCGCAACAAATGTCTTCTGCTTTGGCTGCCAAAGCATGCCCTCCGAAAATAGCTGGGCCTGGTCCAGAATGGACTCAATTTCATTTACCGAAAGTCGTGTTGTTGTCAGTAAATCTTTTTTCATGTCCCTGCCTCCTTACCGTTTATGTATGGTATCTGGCATTAAAAAAGCACCCTGAAAAGTTTTCAGGGTGCTTTTAGGCATATGAAATATGCCCCGCAGGCCGGGGGCACCAAACGGTCCCCAGCACTGAGCCACACCCTTCCTCGGCCTCTCTGGACCGGTTTTAAAAGGTGAATCTATATGCTTTTACTTACTGGCTGTGCAGCCTCTGCTTCTTTCTTCCCGTCAGGCAAAATGAGGTTCAGGAGCACCCCAATCAATGCCGCAAGGGCCATTCCATGAATTTCGAACTGCTCGGATACCTTAATGAACGCACCCCCGATTCCGATGACTAGAATAACGGATGAAATCACCAGGTTCCGGTTGTTTCCAAAATCGATATTGCTGTCGACCAGCATCCTTAATCCGGACGAAGCGATGATCCCGAAGAGGAGAATCGAGACGCCTCCCATGACTGGCGTTGGGATGGAGCCGATCAAAGCCGTTACTTTCCCAATAAACCCAAACAGGGTGGCTGCGATGGCTGCACCGAGAAGAACATAGACACTGTATACTCTCGTGATGGCCAGGACCCCTATGTTTTCACCGTAAGTAGTCTTCGGTGGTCCTCCCATCAATCCCGAAATCATCGTGCCCAAGCCATCACCCATGATGGAGCGGTGAAGCCCAGGCTCTTTTATATAGTCTCTGCCCACGACTTTTCCGAGGACAAGCTGGTGGCCGATATGTTCAGAAAGGGTGACCAATGCCACTGGCACCATCAGCAGGACAAGATCCAGTGTCAGCTTTATATCATAGTGGACAAACGGGAAGATAAAGTCTGGCATCTCGAAAAATTTCGCTTCCCTTACTGGAGCCAAATCAACCAGTCCGACAGCCAGGGAATAAAGATAGCCTATGATGATCCCCAGCAGGATAGGCACCATCTTGAGCATGCCTTTTCCGTAGATGGAGAACACCACAGTCGCCGCCAGCGTTACAAGAGCGGCTGAGAAATGCAGCAAGCTGTATTCTCCTTCAGGATTATTCATCGCCATGCCGACGGCTGTTCCGGAAAGGGAAAGCCCGATGACAATGATGATTGGGCCTGTGACGATTGGCGGCAAAAGCTTTATGATCCACTGATAGCCAGCTCGTTTGATAATTAGCGCAACTGTACCGTACACGAGTCCGGCAAGGAAGGTTCCGATCATGGCGGCCCCAGGACCGCCTCCTGCCTTTGCGGCAATAACCGGAGCGATAAAGGCGAACGAAGAACCAAGATAAGCAGGAACCTGCCACTTGGTGACGATCAGGAAAGCAATTGTGCCGAGCCCGCTGGAAATCAGGGCAATGGCCGGGCTTAAGCCGACAAGGTAAGGAACAAGAATGGTTGCCCCAAACATGGCGAATAAGTGCTGTAAACTGAGAGTGATAAATTGCAATGGTGATGGAACATCTTTTACGTCTAAAATTGGTCTGGACATTTTGCAGGTTCCTCCTAAGTTGTATATAAAAAACCCTCATTGCGCAGGCGCAAAGAGGGCATGGATAACGACAGCAGGAAACCCCGCCATCCTCATTCCCCCTTTACAGCCTCTCAGGACTGTATTAAAAAGGTGGATTAAAATATTAAGTATCTGAGACTAATGTTAGATAACTGTCCAGCTCCAGCGCCTAGCCAGTTTTCATCTTTGAATTTGCTTCTCGAGTATCTTGCGAGAAGCGGAGCTTTGAGCAGCTCGAGTCATAAGCCACTCCAGAATTGAAGGCAAGGAACGCCTTCTATTCTGGAGCGTCTTATGCTGGTCGGGGCTGACCAAGGCGCTTCCGCTTTTCTATCTTTCAAATATGGACACCCGGTCGCGGGAATCCACTTCTGTAAGTTCAACGACGATTTTTTCAGCGCTGGAGGTCGGAATGTTCTTGCCGACGAAATCAGCTCTGATCGGCAGCTCCCGGTGTCCCCTGTCGACAAGCACCGCCAGCTGAATGGCAGCGGGCCGTCCAATGTCCATGAGTGCATCCATGGCACCGCGGACTGTCCTTCCGGTATAAAGGACATCATCGATGAGTATCACTTTTTTATTCGTGATATCCATGGGGATATCCGAGCCATTGATGTTAGGTTCCTGGTTCTCGGTTTTGACGGAAAGATCATCTCGGTATAAAGTGATATCCAGCTCGCCTACATCAATTGAAGTGCCTTCAATTTGCTGAATCCGTTCTGCAAGCCGCCTGGCGATATAGATGCCCCGGGTGCGGATGCCAACGAGCACACAATCCTCAATTCCTTTGTTCCGCTCGATGATTTCATGGGCAATCCTGATCAGCGCCCTGCGTATTGCCTGTTCATCCAATACCGTAGCTTTTTCTGTCATGGCTCATGCTCCTTTAACAATAAAACCCTCTCACCGTGTGGATGAGAGGGCAGAATAATCAGAGTGATTACAGCACCAGCTGCATGCAGCTGACTGCTTATTCCGTTACCTTCCCAGCCTCACGGGACTGTTTTAAAGGTCGTTCTTATACTATAGCCATCTTAAGCGACCGAGGCAGGTTTGTCAATCATTATTTCTCAGGTCTTCAATCAGAGTCTCGAAATAAGCTGGAAGGGGTGCCTCAAACTCAAGATATTGGCCGGTCCGCGGATGCTCAAAGCCCAGGACTCCGGCATGGAGAGCCTGTCCGCCAAGGTCAAGCGTCTTTCTTGGTCCATACTTCGGATCTCCGGCAAGCGGGTAGCCGATATATTTCATGTGTACCCGGATTTGATGGGTTCTTCCGGTTTCAAGCTGGCATTCAACCAGTGTAAAATCCCTGAACCTTTCCAGGACGTTGAAATGGGTAACGGCATGCTTGCCATTATCCACAACCGCCATGCTCTGGCGATCCTTTTGATCCCGGCCAAGCGGCGCATCGATGGTTCCATGGTCATGCGGAATGATACCATGAACAATGGCCTTGTATTTTCGTGTCACCGTTTTGGCCACCAGCTGGTTTACAAGGCTTTCGTGGGCAAGATCGTTCTTGGCCACCATCAATAAACCCGATGTATCCTTGTCGATGCGATGGACGATGCCCGGCCGCAGCACTCCGTTAATCCCCGACAAATCCCTGCAATGGGCCATCAGTCCATTTACAAGTGTGCCAGTAAGATGTCCGGGTGCAGGGTGGACAACCATTCCCTTTGGCTTATTGACAACCAGCACATCAGAGTCTTCAAAATAGATATCCAATTCCATTTCCTCCGGAATGACATCCAGTGCTTCCGGCTCCGGAATTTTCACCTCGATTACATCATTCATGCTGCATTTATAATTGGATTTTACCGGCTTGCCATTTACCTGGACCAGCCCATCCTTAATCCATTGCTGTACCTGGCTTCTTGACCATTCCTCACTTAGCGTAGAGACTGCTTTATCAATTCTGGCTCCCGCCAGGTTCTCATCAACCGTTCGTTCCATTTTCTCCATGAGCTTTTTTCTTCGCCTCTCTCTCTTCCTTCAGCATTTGCAGCATCAGCAACCCTACCCCGATTACCAGCGCAGAGTCTGCAATGTTGAAGATTGGAAAATCATAAGTAAAAATATAGGTATTTATAAAATCGACTACTTCTTTGCGGAAGATACGGTCAATAAAGTTGCCGATGGCCCCGCCGAGCATAAATGCAAGTGAGACGCCCAGAAGCATCTTCCCTTTCGCTTCCTTCTGGATGTAATAAACAAGGGCAATAATCACGATCGTGGTAATGATATAGAAAAACCACATCTGCCCCTGCAGGATCCCCCACGCTGCACCGCGATTTCGATGGGACGTGATGTACAGGAAGTTTTCGATAACCTGGATGCTTTCTCCAAGTTCCATGTTTTTGACAATCAGCCACTTCGTGAGCTGGTCAAGCACAATAACAATGAATGCGATTATGTAATAAAACACAAAAGTAACCTCCAAGCACGCTCTCAATTCATTACTTTTGCATTTTAGCATAATGCGCCCAAAAACTACAGTAAATCTAAGAATAAAGCGGTTTGCGCAAATAGGCTTCCATCATTTTAATGTCTTCCCCTGTTCTCGCTGTAGGAACCATGCCAAGCAAGCCTGCCGGGAGCAGCTCGCCGGACATTTCGCATTTGCCGAAATCTCCTGCTTCGATTTTTGCAAGCGCATGCTCAACATCCTGCAGCTCCGCCTGGATATAGCAGATAATCGGGCTGTTCCCATCCGCCTTTAGCAAACAATCTAACAGTTCTTCCCTTGAACGACGGAGCTCTTCATAGATAAAATGATACCGCTTCATATATCACTGCCTCCGTTTCTGTTTAGTCGTATTATTGCCTGTTAAATTTCATTGACTCAGTTAAACTTTTGACAGGCAGTACAGGATTTGTCGGAGCAGGAAATATTTATATAAGCAGGTCTCGGAAGATCAGAAAAAATCCCCGGCAATTGCCTGCCGGGGATTTCATTCTCACTGTTCGTAATTTTCTTTTACCACAGAAGCACATCTTGGGCAAAGTGTAGGGTACTCCTCGACTTTTCCAACTTCAGGAGTGACAACCCAGCAGCGCTCACATGTTTCACCTTCTGCCTTGGTAACCACAATCGCGGCCTGATCAAGCTTAAGTGCATGTGCAGGAGCTTCATCATAGGAGCCTGCCACTTCAAAGCCTGAAACAATGAAAAGCTGGCCGAGATTTTCTTCAATTGAATCCAGCAGTTCCTTTGTCTTGCTGTTTACATACAGGGAGACCTTGGCTGTCAGTGATTTTCCAATCACCTTTTCATTCCTTGCTTCCTCCAGCGCCTTAAGGACTTCATCGCGAACCTTCAGGAATGCATTCCATTTGGACTCAAGTTGATCAGCCTGCGGAATTTCCCTCGCTTCAGGCAAATCGGTCAACTGGACGCTTTCTTCGCTGACAGACGGGATAAATGACCAAACCTCATCTGCTGTATGCGGGAGGATTGGAGCAACCAATTTCACCAGCGATTGCAAGCTCTCATAAAGGACCGTCTGAATGGCACGGCGGTCTGCATTTCCAGCAGCTTCGATATAGAGAATATCCTTGGCAAAATCAAGGTAGAAAGCACTTAAATCAAGCGTACAGAAATTGTTAACCGCATGGTAGACACCAGCAAACTCATAATTCTCATACGATTTGTTCACATGCTTGATCAGTTTGTTCAGTTTTACAAGCATGAACTGGTCCACTTCACGCAGATCCTCAAATGCCACTGCATCTCTCTTAGGATTGAAATCATCCAGGTTTCCAAGCAAGAAACGGAAAGTATTGCGGATTTTACGGTATACTTCTGCGACCTGCTTCAGGATTGGGTCGGAAACACGCACATCCGCCTGGTAATCGACAGATGCTACCCAAAGGCGAAGAATATCAGCTCCCAGCTGGTTCATGACCTTGGCTGGAACCACCACATTTCCAAGAGATTTACTCATTTTCCGTCCTTCGCCATCAAGGACAAACCCATGGCTCAGTATGCCATTATATGGCGCTTTGCCTGTTACGGCAACAGCAGTGGACAACGAAGAGTTGAACCAGCCACGGTATTGGTCTGAACCTTCAAGATAAAGGTCTGCCGGGCGCTGCAAATCATCTCTTTCAAGCAGTACAGCCTGGTGGGAAGATCCGGAATCAAACCAGACATCCATAATATCCGTTTCCTTCGTAAACTGCCCATTCGGGCTCCCCGGATGCGTGAACCCTTCAGGAAGAAGGTCTTTTGCATCCCGCTCAAACCAGATATTGGAACCATGCTCCCTGAACAATCCGGAGACGTGGTCAATGGTTTCATCCGTGATGATGGCTTCTCCATTCTCCGCATAGAAAACAGGGATTGGCACTCCCCATGCGCGCTGCCTGGAGATACACCAGTCGCCGCGATCACGGACCATATTATAAAGCCGTGTTTCTCCCCATGCAGGCACAAACCTGGTATCATTGATTGCCTGCAGCAAATCGCTCCGGAAATCCTTAATCGAGGCAAACCATTGTGCTGTCGCTCTGAAAATAACCGGCTTTTTCGTTCTCCAGTCATGCGGATAGGAGTGGGTGATGAAGGAAAGCTTCAATAAAGCGCCTTCCTCCTGAAGCTTTTCAGTGATTGGCTTATTGGCTTCATCATAAAACAGCCCTTCAAAGCCTTCTGCTTCAGCTGTCATATTCCCCTTGTCATCGACAGGGGACAATACTTCCAAACCGTATTTCTGGCCAACGATGAAGTCGTCTTCCCCGTGGCCCGGAGCTGTATGGACACAGCCAGTACCGGCATCGGTGGTAACGTGCTCTCCCAGCATGACAAGGGAATCACGGCCGTATAGCGGATGCTCGGCAATAACCTTCTCGAGATCCTTCCCTTGGACCTTTTGCAAGACGGAAGGATTTTCCCAGCCAATTTCATTTGCGACGGATTCAAGCAAGGCCTCGGCAACCAGGAACTTCCGGCCATTGGCGGCAACCACGACATAAGTGAGTTCAGGATGGACGGAGATCCCCAGATTTGCGGGAATGGTCCACGGTGTTGTTGTCCAGATGACAATTTCCACATCCTCAGCCAGGACACTATTTCCGTTCTTCACTTTAAAGCCGACATAGATTGACGGAGAGCGCTTATCTTTATATTCAATTTCCGCTTCAGCCAAGGCAGATTCACTGGAAGGGGACCAGTAAACAGGCTTTAAACCTTTATAGATATACCCTTTTTTCGCCATTTCCCCGAATACTTTAATCTGCTGGGCTTCGTAGGCTGGTTTCAGGGTAATATAAGGATTTTCCCAATCACCCCGGACACCAAGACGCTTAAATTGGGAGCGCTGGCTGTCGATTTGTTCATAAGCATACTCTTCACAGAGCTTACGGAACTCGGCAACGGTCATTTCTTTCCTTTTGACCCCTTTATTCGTCAATGCCTGTTCAATTGGCAATCCATGCGTATCCCAACCCGGCACGTAGGGAGAGGAATAGCCGCTCATGGACTTATAGCGGACAATCATGTCTTTAAGGATTTTATTCAGGGCATGCCCAATATGGATATCCCCATTCGCATATGGAGGGCCGTCATGCAGAATGAAGAAAGGACGCCCTTCCGTCCGCTTCTGGACCTTCTCATAGATATTCAACTCTTCCCATTTTCCCTGAATTTCAGGCTCTCGCTTTGGCAGATTTCCGCGCATTGGAAATTCTGTTTTCGGCATTAACAAAGTATCTTTGAAATCCATTTTCTTTCCTCCTGCTCAGTGCATAATATAAACAGCGAAATAAAAAAAACCCCTCATCCCCAAAGGGACGAGAAGGTTTTCCCGCGGTACCACCCTAATCAGACCTCATATCCGGAAGTCCACTTTAGCATCCTTAACGTGAATGAGCCGCCTGTGCTTAATGATTCCAAAGGAACTTTCAGCTCGGAACTAGAGGGTGATGTTCCGATTCTCCGCTTATCGCAGGCTTCCACCATCCCCGCTTCGCTATCTATAAGCATATGGAAAATCGTACTGTCCCTGTCACTGTTTCATCATAATATACTTTAAAGAATTATATGCTAATTGGCGGCTCAGCGTCAAGCCAGTGAGTCTTCTTCTTCTCTTGCAGCCGACTTAAGCTCGGTGGAATCCAGCTCATATTGGAGCAGGTGATCCCAATCATCATTATTCAGCATGTCAAGCTGGGCTTCGATCAGCATCTTGAATCGCGTCCTGAAGACCTTTGACTGCTTTTTCAGATCCTCAATTTCAAGCGCGATTTTGCGCGCTTTGGATAAAGCTTCGTTGATGATCCGGTCAGAGTTCTTCTCCGCTTCCTTAATGATCAGCTTTGCTTCCTTCTGCGCATTTCGTTTTACCTCTTCACCGGCTTCCTGTGCGATGACGATCGATTTGTTCAATGTTTCCTCAATGGTGGTAAAGTGGCCCAGACGAGAGTTGAGGTCATTGAGACGCTCCTCAAGCTCCTTCTTTTCACGGATTATCATTTCATAATCCTTAATCACCTGGTCAAGGAACTCGTTTACTTCGTCTTCATCATAACCACGAAATCCTTTGCTGAATTCCTTGTTGTGTATATCTAACGGCGTTAATGGCATGACGCCACCTCCTATTAAGAATTGACGATTATGTACAAGGTGATAATTTCGACAATAAAACCAAATTTCCTGCTATTTTCTACTATATCTTTATTTTTGTCGCCCGGCAATAATCCGCCATTTATCTTTTTTTGTTTTTCCTTCAACTGTGACAATTTTCGCCCGTCCGAGACCCCTTACAGACAAAACATCCCCCTCTCCGCATTCGAAAGACGGGTTATCAATCGTTGTCCAATTTACTTTGCTATGGCCCTGCTGGACATAGAGCTGGGATTTTTGCCGGGAAATATTGTACAGTGCGGACATTAGGGTATCAAGCCTGAGTGAAGAGGCCGTAACTGCTATCTCCCGCCAATTTTCCTCAGGCTGAATGGCCTCCTCCAGCTTCAATTCCTTCAGTGAGATGCCGGCACGGCCAACGCTGTCGAGCTGGAGGCGGACATAATCCGATACTTCAGCGGCAGCAAAAAACTGTACCTGATCTCCTTTTAGGAGGATATCCCCAAACTTCCCTCTCTTCAGTCCCAGTGACATCAGGCTCCCAAGAACTTGCCGATGCTCGATGGATAGGAACTTCTTCGCATATTCCAGCTCAAATAATGCAATTTGAAAATCATCATCCCCTGCCTGGTAATATTCCGGAAAGATGAGCGCTCTCTGCCGCTCGGCTCCATCATTCCCCCCAAACAAGGCCATTTTTATTTCAGACTGGGTCCCGATGATTGTTTTGACAATTTGCTGTTCGCGCGGGTCGAGAAAATCCGTCAGCTTTGGGGCATAGGTTTGTTCAACATAGTCCTTCCAGCCAAGGGCCTGGTCAATAAATTCCCGTTCCTCGGGCCGAAAATGCTGATAAATGTTCATTTTCCAAACTCCTTTATTCGTCCTCATACAAAAAGGGTCTACTCAGAGACCCTTGTGAACATAAAATTAGAACCAGGCAAACAGCTGGGCAAGACCCATGCCCGCAAATCGCAGCACCATGAAGGCAACGATTGGGGAAATATCAATCATGCCAAGCGGAGGTATGATTTTACGGAATGGTTCAAGATACGGTTCGCAGATTCTGCCAAGGAACTGCCCAATGGCCGTCCCGCGTGCGTTCGGGAACCAGGACATAAAAATATAGATGATTAATGCCCATTGATAAAGCGAAATTAATGTTAGTAAAATTTCAAGCAAAAAATTCATTAAACCCTACCACCTCGACTCCTGAAAATCTCTTTCCTGCATCAATTCGGAAATATTCCCTGATACTTCAACATTATCAGGGGTACATAAGATAATATTCATGCCAATTTTTTGGATGTCGCCCGAGATGGCGTAGACGGTCCCGCTCAGGAAATCCACGATTCTCTTCGCCTGGTCCGCCTCGATCCGCTGAAGATTGACAACAACTGCACGCCGGTTTTTCAAGTGATCCGCGATATCCTGTGCTTCGGCATAAACCCGCGGTTCCATAAGGATGACTTTCGATGTTTTTTGGACACTTTGAAGGCTGACAACATTTTGTTTCTGGCTTTGCTGAACGGGCTGCCTTGATTGTTTGGACTGCTCCGGTTCTTCTTCGATACGGGATTCTTCTTCATACTCATATTCTTCATCTAATGCGAAAAATGTCTTAAGTTTTGATTTCAGGCTCATTTGTCCTGCACCTCCAATTCGTGGCCAACCAGTGCGGTTCCAATCCGCACCATCGTAGCCCCTTCTTCAACCGCAATCCTGTAGTCATTGGACATTCCCATTGAAAGCTCGCTGCATGGAGCAGAGTCAAGCTTTAATTCCTGAACAGCAAGTTGGAGCTTTTTCAATTCACGAAAGCAGTTTCTTAGAAGTTCTTCATCTTCCGTATAAGGGGCCATGGTCATCAAACCATCTACCAGGATGTTGGAGTACTGCTGGAGTTCCCGGACAAAGTCGAGAAGCCCTCCTGGCTGAAGCCCATGCTTGGATTCTTCACCTGATACATTTACCTGTATGAAGCAGTTGACTTTGCCGCTGGCACGCTTGTCCACTTCCTTGGCCAAAGAGAGCCTGTCCAGTGAGTGGAGATAGCTGATTTTATCAATTACATTTTTCACTTTGCGTGTCTGCAAAGTGCCTATGTAGTGCCAAACTGGCTTGTCCCCCAAATGCTCCCATTTTTGGGCCAGTCCGTCATCCCGGTTTTCGCCAAGATGGACGATACCCGCCTCCAAAGCTTCACGGGCTCGATCTATACTCACATATTTAGTGACGGCAATGATTTTCACTTCTTCCGGATTCCTGCCTGACGCTTCGCAAGCTTCGTCTATTACCTTCTTGACCGAATCCAGGTTATCTATAACTCGCATCTACGGTTAATAATCCTCCTTCCAGCCTAAAAAAGCAATCATGCGTCCTGTAGTCCCATTGTCCCGGCGGTGGGAATAAAAGTATTCACTGTCGCAGCTGGTACAATAATCGGTTGCCTGAATATTCTCTTCCCTGAGGCCGGAGTCCATCAGGATTTGTTTATTAAGCATCTTCAAATCGAGGGAATATTGACCCTCACTAATTTGATTATATGGCTTTTGTTCGACACCTTCTAGTATTTTTTCTACAAATGCAATGACCCTGTTGTCTACAATATAACATTTTTCGCATATTGATGGCCCAATGACCGCTAAAATATCTTCCGGATTGCTGCCATCCTGTTCGAAGTTGGAGACCATTTCCTTGCCAATGCCGCCGACGGTCCCTTTCCAGCCGGCATGAGCCAACCCGATAAAGCCGGTGTTCGGGTCAAGAAAATAGAGAGGGACACAATCGGCAAAGCATAGCGTCAGCAATACTCCCTTCTCATCTGTATAAAAACCGTCTGTCTGGCGAAAGGAAGCATCATAGCGATCTGCCCCTTTCCCACGATGCCCGCCTTTTACGCGTTGTATATGGGTTTCATGTGTTTGTTCCGCCCCTACCCAGCTATCAAGTGAAAAACCGATCTTTTGTGCCAGTATGCTCCGGTTTTGGCATACAGAATGTTCATCATCGCCAACATGAAAGCCAAAATTCAATCCGGCATAATGACCAGTGCTCACCCCGCCAGTTTTGGTTGAGAATCCGGCAACCAAAGCTGGCTGGTGATCCATCCAGGATTTCAGAGCAAAAGACTCATTGTGATTCATAATGAATGGTTCCATTTTACCCTCGCAATATTTTTCTTTAGTGTAGCATATATGGCGATAATCGCAACTGTAAGCGTTATTCCCCGTCTTTTATTTCCCTTGCTTCCCCATATTCCCTATAACGGACAAGGATTACATCTTCGCCGATTTTCAGGATATTCTGCCACGGAATCACAACCTCCGCATCCTTTCCGAAGATTCCAAGGACCTTGCCAGCCCCTCCGATGATTACCGCTTCTATCTTCCCTGTAGTCAAGTTGATTTCAATATCTTCAACATTTCCTAATCGTTTTCCATCAGAAACATTCACTACATCCTTTATCTGAAAATCCGAGACTTTAAGCATTTTATCTTCCTCCCCGTATCAATTATTACACTATATGTCTCGAGTCCATCCTTTCATGACTAGCTTCTTTTCAAGGTGGCCGGCAAAGCTTTCTGCATTAAAAATGGCTGCCTTATGGCAGCCAGATAAAGTTCCATTCAGTTTTGAATGTTTTTGTTCATTTGTTTAATTGCGGCTTTTTCCAGCCTTGAAACTTGTGCCTGGGAAATCCCAATTTCCTCTGCCACTTCCATTTGTGTCTTGCCCTGGAAGAAACGCTTGCGTAAAATCAGCTTCTCCCTTTCATTAAGCCTTCGCATGCCTTCTTTAAGTGCGATTTCCTCAATCCAGTTGGAGTCTTTGTTCCGTTCATCACTAAGCTGGTCCATTACATAAATTGGGTCGCCGCCATCGTTATAGATTGGTTCAAACAACGAAACTGGATCCTGGATGGCATCAAGGGCAAAAACAATTTCCTCATGGGGTACTTCGAGAACCTTGGCGATTTCTTCAGCAGTTGGTTCCCTTGAAACCTGGCTCATCAGCTTTTCACGGACCTGCAGGGCCTTGTATGCGATATCCCTGAGAGAGCGGGAAACGCGGATTGGATTATTGTCCCTGAGGTACCTTCTGATTTCCCCGATAATCATTGGAACGGCATAAGTTGAAAATTTTACATTCTGGCTTAAATCGAAATTATCTATGGATTTCATAAGTCCTATACAGCCCACCTGGAATAGATCGTCTACAAATTCTCCACGGTTGTTAAAGCGCTGTATGACACTCAACACTAGCCGCAGGTTTCCATTTACAAGTTTCTCCCTTGCTGTTAAATCACCATTTTGCATTTGTTTGAAAAGCTGTCTCATTTCTTCGTTTTTCAAAACTGGCAACTTTGAAGTATCCACACCGCAAATTTCTACTTTGTTTCGAGTCAATCATTTTCCCTCCTTGCAGGAGCTGCTGTACAAAAATCAGTATCTCCGCAGGAAGGAAAAATATGCACACCGTAATTGGGCAACCCACCCAAAAAAGGTAGACATATCCTCAGAAACCTGTACCATTATTGATTTATTTCACTGAAAAAATTTTACACCATTTTGTTAAATTCCTTCCTAAGCCGTTTAATGATTCGTTTTTCAAGTCTCGAAATATAGGACTGGGATATACCCAGCATATCGGCAACATCCTTTTGTGTCTTCTCTTCTCCGCTCCCGAGTCCGAAGCGAAGTTCCATGATTTGCTTCTCCCGGTCTGACAGCTGCTGCAACGCCTTTATCAGCAGCTTTTTATCAATATTGGATTCCAGGTCCTTTGTGATAATATCCTCCTCGGTGCCAAGCACATCCGATAACAGCAGTTCATTTCCATCCCAGTCAATATTCAGCGGCTCATCAAATGAAACTTCAGAACGGATTTTATTATTTCTTCTCAAATACATGAGTATTTCGTTTTCAATACAACGAGAGGCGTATGTAGCAAGCTTGATTTTCTTCTCGGGATTGAATGTATTGACTGCTTTAATCAATCCAATTGTCCCTATAGAAATCAAGTCCTCTATATTAATTCCGGTGTTTTCAAATTTGCGGGCTATATAAACAACAAGGCGGAGATTTCGTTCAATCAGGATGCTCCTGGCCGCTTTGTCTCCCTTCGGCAGCTTCTTCAATAACAGTTCTTCTTCTTCCTTGTTCAAAGGAGGAGGCAACGCTTCACTTCCGCCGATATAATAAATTTCATCTGTCTTGATCCCTAGCTTGATCAACAATTTATACCAGTAATAGGATAAGCGGAGCCGTAAACTTTTCATGATTTGTCCTCCTTCTAAATTATGTTTTTGTGAGTATAGTATTATTAACTCACCTTCACATCTGCTGCTTGTGAAGCCGTTCCGGTAAGCATTTTTGGATGTATGATGCATTGGAAAGCGCCGTCGGCAGAAAGCTGCTGAGTCGTGAAGCTGACCAGTGCCTTATCCACAGAATAAATTTTTCCATCGCTTTCAATCTCAAGGATGTCGGGCTTCATTGCGATAATTAATTGATGCTCTTGTCCGACAACCCGGCATGGGATAATTTTCATTTTGTGTTCAAATTCTGTGGGGAATTCTCCTTCTCCCATAATGATTCCTTCGGGGTTTTCGGCCATATCCTTAACAGTTTCCGGTACTTCATTGAGAATCGATGCGACAGAAACGAACATGACCGGCATCCTTGAGATTGGATCATACAGCTGGTTCCCGCTGTCCACAAGGCCTTTAAGCTGCAACTCCATCCCGCAGCAGCACAGCCTCACACCAGCAAGCTGGTCGAATTGGATCTTTGCCATCTCCATGTGGCCAATGCCTTGCTTTGAAAAATGCCAGGCAAGCGGAAATCCAATCAGCACAAACAGCCAGCTGACCGGGTCTCCAAATCCCTTTACATTGGCTATCGCTACGGATGACGTCAAATCGAGGTCGTATGAAATAAAAAAGTGAACGCCCATCAACGCTCCGCCAATCAAAAAAGTCACAAGATAGAATGCCATCAGTCCTTTTAAAAAAAAGCTCAGCCGTTTGAAACCAAAAACGGCCAGTACCATCATGATGGAAAATCCCAGTTTAACGACAGGATGTCCCGCATAGGAAAAAGGTGTAACAGCCAGGAGTATTAACAGCGAGCCGATCAGCCCGCCAGCAAAGATCCGCCATAATTTAACGCTCCGTTTAAGCATAATGGCCGTCAGATACAGAAGGAGCGCGTCAAAAAGCAAGTTCAACCCCCAAATCACATCCAGATAGACAGTCAAGTCACTCCCTCCCAAAAGCACCTTCCGCTTTTCTCTGTTAGGTCAAAGTATAGCGCACTTCGATTTAGGAAGTGTGTCACTTTCTGTATACAAAACATCGGAACTTTTCACTTTTCTATTCGGAATTTGTCATATTTTCACTTTCAAAAAATTGAATAAGCATAAAAAAAAGCACGGCATTATGCCGTACTTTTTTATGATTTCTTATCTTCTTCTATTCCGATTGCGCAGGAATGTTGGAATATCAAGGGTGTCTTCCACTTGCTGCTGGTTATTATTCCTTACAGGTTCCTGCTGCGGCTGCGTTTCCTCACGCTTTGGCTCACGCTTGACAGAATTCATGCCTGGTTTTGGCTGGCTGCCAAATACCGGCCTGGATGGCTTTGTCTGCGCAGGAATATCGTTGAAACCTGTCGCAATGACAGTCACGACAATCTCGTCTTTGAGGTTGTCATTGATGACGGAACCGAATATCATGTTCACTTCCTGGTCGGATGCGGAGGCAACGATATCGGCCGCTTCCTGCACCTCATAAAGGCTCAGGTTGCTTCCGCCCGTGATATTCATCAATACCCCCTGGGCGCCGTCAATGGAGGTTTCGAGCAATGGGGAGGAAATGGCTTTCTTAGCCGCTTCGGCTGCACGATTTTCGCCTGCTGCAACCCCAATACCCATCAAGGCAGATCCTTTATTGGACATAATGGTCTTCACATCGGCAAAGTCAAGGTTAATTAACCCTGGAACAGCAATCAAGTCGGAAATGCCCTGTACACCCTGTCGCAAAACATTATCCGCTTCACGGAAGGCTTCAAGCATCGGCGTGCTCTTGTCGACAATTTCGAGCAGCCTGTCATTCGGGATGACAATCAATGTATCGACTGCCTCTTTCATGGAACCGATTCCTCCGGCTGCCTGTGTTGCCCTCTTCCTGCCTTCAAATGTAAACGGGCGTGTCACGACACCAACTGTCAAGGCGCCCAAATCCCTTGCAATTTGCGCAATTACCGGTGCAGCACCTGTACCAGTACCACCGCCCATTCCAGCTGTAACGAAGACCATGTCTGCACCCTTAAGGGCTTCTTCAATCTGCTCTTTGCTTTCTTCAGCTGCTTTCTTGCCTACTTCCGGATTTGCACCTGCACCAAGTCCGCGGGTAAGTTTGCCGCCGATTTGCATTTTGATCTCAGCTTTTGAAAGATTCAAGGCCTGGGCATCTGTATTGACCGCAATGAATTCCACACCTTGAACACCGTGTTCAATCATTCGGTTAACTGCGTTATTGCCGCCGCCGCCAACACCGATTACTTTTATAGTAGCAAGTGAATCTAAATTAGTATCAAACTCCAACATGACAAATCCTCCTAATTCGTCGAATTCCGGTCATTGGTTACTCAAAAAAGTAGCCAAGAAACTTCTTTACTCTCGATGGTCCTTTTTCCTCCGGCTGTTTTTCCGGCTTCGCTTTTGGATGCGGCTGTTTTTGAACACGTTTTTCCTTGTATTCCTGCTCTCCAACCGTCGTCTCCATTGCCCTGCCCTGCAATTTTGCATTTTTATAGGCAAATTTAATCAAGCCGACAGCGGTTGTAAATTGTGTTTCGCGAACACCAATGTAGTCAGGAACGGCCAGTCTGACCCTGCTCTGGAACATGTCCTGGGCAAGCTCAAGGACACCCTGCATACTGGCGACACCGCCAGTAAGGACAAAGCCTCCGGGCAAATCCCGTACCTTCATTTTCCTTAACTCATCCTGTACAAGTTCGAAGATCTCTTCTATCCGGGCTTCCACAATGTCTGCCACTTCAAGCTGGTTGAACTGCTGTTCCTGGTTGCTGCCAATGATGCCGACCGAGAATACTTCCTCCTCGGACGCATGGTCATAAAAGGCATGTCCATGCTTTGTTTTGATTCTTTCGGCATCCTCGGTTGAAGTCCGCAAGCCAATGGAAAGATCTTTGGTGATATGGTCTCCTCCAACCGGAATAAAGGCAGTGCCTGCAAGGTGGCCATTTGCAAACCAGGCAAGCGTAGTTGAACCGCCTCCCATATCTATGAGGGCAACGCCCATATTTTTTTCATCTTTTGACAGGGCAAATGAACCTGCCGCAAGAGGCTGAAGAACAATGTCCAGTACCTCCAGGCCGGCCCGCTCTACACAGCGAAGCGTATTATGTAAGATTGTTTTGGAGCCTGTTATGATGGTGCCTTCCATTTCCAGGCGGACACCGATCATCCCGCGGGGATCATTGATTTCGTCCAGTCCGTCCACAATGAATTGTCTTGGGATCACGTCAATGATTTCACGTTCGGGCGGAATCGACATAACTTGCGCGGCATCGATGACCCTGGCTACGTCTTCATTGGTAATTTCCCGGTTTTCACTTGAAACGGCTACCACCCCGTGGCAAGGCTGCAGGGTTACATTATTTCCTGTCACCCCGACGATTACTCTGCGGATTTCCATCCCTATCATTCTCTCAGCTTGCTCTACTGCCTGTTTAATAGAATGAACGGTTTCATCTATGTCAACGATGGAGCCTTTCCTCAAGCCTTCAGACTTCACATTGCCAACACCAATTATATTCAGGGAATCATTGACCATTTCGCCAATGACCACTTTCACACTGGATGTACCGATGTCAAGACTGACATATATATCATTGCTGTTCATTCTGTGGCACCTCCTTTAACCTTTCCTTCTTTTCAATTCCTATTATTTCCCGATTAAGTACATTAACCTTATTCGTCACAACTAAATGATTCCCTTTAAAAAATATCATTTTTTTTCTCTTTTTCGCCGTTTGATGACCATTTGGCCAACAGGATTCGGCGAATCACGGCGATGTTTTGAAACAGCCTTACACCAAAGGCAAAAACTGCCGCTAAATACAAGTCTACACCAAGATGAACACCTAGAAAAGCTAAACTTGCAGCCAGCAAAATATTAAAAAAGAAACCTGAAACGAATACTTTTTCATCATAAATATTTTGCAGCTGTGCCCTGATTCCGCCAAACAGAGTATCCAGTGCGGCAAGTATTGCGATTGAAAGATAATTCGCATATTCCTCGGGTATCCTGATATCAGTCAGCAGACCAATGATCACTCCGATTACCAGCCCCATTAACGGAAGCCACATTATTCGCCGCCTCCCTTTCCTGACTCTGCAGGCTCCATATACCGGATTCTGATTGGGTCCTGATAAGCAGGGACCTCAATATCGTCTCCCGGCTTCTCAATTTCCACCTGCAGATTGTCGATGAAAAAGTCTTCAACAATAGTGGATCCCTGAATTCGGTTAAATAATTTTTCAGCTTCCTGCTGAGTGGCAGCAATCACTTTTATTTCCAGGGGAAACTTGTTTAAGGAATGTCCATCAATCTTGGTCATTCTGCTAATTTCCCTGATAACCGTTGTATTGATAACTCTTTGCCCATCAATAGAAACATGAAGGGCCCCGTTCAAATACAATTCATTTAAAAGACGTTTCAGCAAATAGGGTGACACATAGGTTGTAGTTTCTCCCTGGCCGAATTCATCTAGATATGGCCTGAGGACCAGGACAATGCCCGGTCCCGAAACAGCGGTAAGGCCTGCCTCCGCCTTCAGTTCGGATAGAGTGTCCCTAAGAACCTCCGCCCTGCTCTGCTGCCGTTCCGTTTCATATTTGACAAGCTTCTCCTCATTGGAACGGATCTCCTGGAGGAGCTGAGACTGAATTTTCTTCTCTTCCATCAAATCCTGCCGCAGCTCCCAGGTGTCGCGGGTATCCCGTACATTCGGTTCACTGACTGTCTGGAATTGAACGGCAACCATAAAACCAATGATAGTGGCCGTGATGGCAAAGTAGACATTTTTAGGGCTGCCCATCACACTCACCTAACCTTACTGAAATATATCATGCATTTCCCTTATTTTTTTGCGATAATCGGCTCCATGACGAGATCATTCACTGCCTGCAGGGAAAAGATGATTTGATCATTCACCAGCTGGTCCTTCACTCCCCCCGTGATATTCAGGGCCGAAACCAGGACTTCCGGGTCTCCGATCGCAGAAATCTCGAAGGGCGCGGGATGCTGGTTGCCATCCACTGTAATGACCGGACCGTCGCAGATGATATAGGAGTTATGGGTCAGGCGCTGTCCATTGATCGCCACGGCCGAAGCACCGGAAATATATAATTCATTAATCACCTTGAAGACATGGTGTTCATGGACAAGATAATTATTGATGTTATCCTCCATAGGATCATATTCTCCATCGGCTAGCGTCACTTTTACCCCTGGTCCTTTGACCTTCACCTTGCCCAGGTGCATCCGATATTTCTCTGCATCTTCAGCAAGGTTGAAATATACCTGCGCCTCATTGGCCAGATCCGCCTCAAACTCCCGGACCATTTCCTGCTTTTCGTGCAATTCCTGCTGCATGGTACGGTTCAATTCTTCCTGTTCAATCAGCTGGTTGCGCAAATTCAAATCCTGCTCCCACTGCCTGTCTGTAATCACCCGTCCGTCCTGGGCGGTTTCCGTGATCCGGTAGGAATAGGCAATCATGAATCCGAGGACAAGACTGACAAGCGCCAAAATGATGCGATTGGTTTTAACTCTCTTTTTCAATTTCAACTTCTTCAGCTTCCTCTGCTTCATACGCTTTAAAATAAGAGCCGACTTCAAGGTCTATAACGCCCTTGGTCAGCTTAAGCTGACTGACAATTGAAGGATAATGGATCATTTTATCACTAAAGCTTCTTAATGTCGCATTCACTTCATAGCCATCATTCATGAAAAGGTGAATTCTGTAAGCATCTGTCTCAGAAGGATTATAGTGGATTTCTGAAATGGTACTGAGGATTTCACCAGGCAGAGTTTCAAGTGAGGCAATCATTTCATCAAGGGCTTTTCCTTCTTTAAACCCAATCAGGATTGGAGCATTCACAGGCATCTCGTCCGCCAGCCCTTTTTCGAGAATCTTGCCGCTCTCGAGAACAGCATGGAAATCACTGCCTTCTGAAAGGTAGGCCAGCTTTTCATGTTCGATAAGCTTGATTGTCACCGTATTTGGAAGGCGTACCGATATATCCGCCTTGTCCACCTCCGGCAGTTTTTCGAGCACCTGCTGGGCCTTTTCGCTATCCATCTTCCAGATATTATCCTGGGTTGTGATTCCGCTATGCCTTTCGATTTCTTCCTCTGTATAGGATTCATTCCCGCTGACTGTTATGTTCTTCACCTTGCTTAACGGTGATTGAAAATAGATAATGAATAAAATCATGGTAAAGAAGAGAATCAGCACCATTACCAGGCGCCTGTTTGCCTTTTTTCTTCTCTGCTCCTTCAGTTTTGGTATCCTGTCTTCAATCGAAACAATTTTTGTTTTATCCATTTTCAATCACCTCTTTTCCGCCAGGGCATCAATTGGATCATTCGTTCCGTTTGGCAGCGGCCGTCTCTCAGGCAAGTTGAAAACAACGGCATATTTTCATGCCGTTATTAAGGCCAGGAGCGTTGCTGCTTGATAATCTGATGAACTATTATACCACATTTTTGCCAATTAGCAGCTAATTTCCTGTTATTTTCGACCCATAATTTCTACTTCGGTTTCCATCCGGACACCGTATTGATCAAGGATGGTAGCCTTCACATGCTCAATCAGGGCAAGAACATCCTCCGCAGTCGCATTGCCAGTATTAACAATGAAATTTCCGTGCATCTCGGAGATTTGCGCTCCTCCGATAGAATGCCCCTTAAGACCTGCTTTTTCAATCAGTTGGCCTGCATATTCAGGAAGTGGATTTCTGAATATACTGCCCGCACACGGGGAATTCCAAGGCTGGGTTTCCTTGCGGTAATCCTTGTTTTTCTTGTTTTTCGCCATTATTTCGGCTTTGTCGCCCTCCTCAAGCTGGAAAACGGCTTCCACTACAATTCCAGGCCGCTTTTTTTGAAGCACGGAAGTCCGGTAGGAAAACTCCATTTCTTCATTTGTGAGCCACTCCATCGTTCCATCCTGGAAGAGAATAAAAGCCTTAATGAGTATTTTCGAAATATCGGACCCATGTGCACCAGCATTCATGTATACCGCTCCGCCTATGGATCCTGGTATTCCGCTGGCAAATTCAAGTCCTGACAGGCCTTTTCTGCTCATCGACATTGCCAGGGCCACGACCGATACCCCGCTGCCTGCCGTGAGGGTTGTTCCATCTACCTCCGCATGGTCGAGACCCGCTCCCAGCTTGATGACTACTCCCTCAATTCCATTGTCGGAAACCAGCAGGTTCGAGCCGCGGCCGATTGCGGTCCATTTCACACCTGCTTCCCTGATCACTTCCATTGTTTTTACAAGGTTCTCAACAGAAGAGGGTTCCACCAGCAAATCGGCAGGACCGCCAATTTTAATCGTCGTATGGCTGGCCAGTGGCTCCTGCTCAGCCACCATTCCAATTTTCATCTCTTGAAGCTTCCTTGCCAGTTCTTTCATCAAAATCTTCCTTTCCCGCTATCCCATTTATCCATTATTGTATGCACAATTGGCCTGCTGGGCTACTTTGCAAGTTCTTTCATCAGGCTGTACAGCCTTTCTGCTGCATCAGGCATTCCAAGTTGTTTGGCAGCCTGCTTCATTTGTGTCAATTTCTCCTGGTCCATTAATATGGAATCAATTTGGTCAACCAGCTTTGGACCAGTGAGTTCCCTTTCGGGCAGAAGCAATGCCGCTCCATGGCTGCTGAGCGCCAAAGCATTCTTTTCCTGGTGGTTATCCGTAACATAAGGACTTGGAATTAATATGCTTGGTATTCCAAGTGAGGTAAGTTCCGCAAGTGTTGTTGCACCTGCCCTGGCAACCGTCAAGTCGATGCCTGCAAGCACTTCAGGCATATTATGGATAAAAGGCTTAATAATTACATTTTCCGGGTTTCCAATAAGCTCCACTTCACTTTTGACTTCGTCGTAATGAACTTCGCCTGTTATGTAAAGGACTTGATAAGGCTTGCTCCCAAGCTCGGTCAAGGACTTCAGGACCGCCTCATTCAGAGGCTTTGCCCCCCTGCTTCCGCCAAAAATAAGGACTGCAGGCTGGTTGATTTTTAACCCGGCTGAAATTCTCCCCTTAACCCCATCCTGCCCGACTACCTCGGAAGCACGCGGATTTCCGGTTAAGACAACCTTATCCTTTGGAAAATAATTTTCTGCTTCTTTAAAGCAGATCCCTATCCTGTCGACATACCGGCTTAAAAATTTGTTGGTCAGGCCAGGTATGCTGTTCTGCTCATGGATAATGGTGGGAATCCCCAGCTTTGCCGCTGCATAGACAACAGGCCCGCATACATACCCGCCAGTTCCAATCACAATGTCCGCCTTAAATTCCCTGAGTATTTTTTTGCTGTCGCCGACCCCTTTAAGAAATCGCAAAACAGTCTTCACATTTTCAAAGCTAAGCTTTCTTCTGAAACCAGTGATATGAATCGACTGGAAAGCTATTCCTTCCCTTGGAACGATATTGCTTTCAAGCCCTCTTTCAGTTCCTATGTAAAGAAATTCAGCATTTTTATCTTTTTTTTGAATTTCCCTTATCAAGGCGAGGGCCGGATAAATATGACCTCCAGTGCCACCGCCGCTAACGACTATCCTCATTTTTCCACCTCATTAATGAGAGTATCTTTTATTACCATAAAGCACCCAGGATGCATTTTCAATCCTTGGAGAGAGCACCCCCCGGCTTTACCCCATTCTACTATATTCTAAACATCTTCCATTCATTTAAAAAGATTGTCATTGAAATGTAACATGGAATTAAAACAACAAAAAAGAAACCCTGCAAGGACAGGGTTGTGATATACGCTTTTGCTGCTAATACCTGGAGTACCTGCTTATATTAAGCAATACGCCTATTGCCATCAGCATTAGCGTGAGCGAAGAGCCTCCGTAGCTCAGAAATGGCAGTGTGATGCCGGTGACCGGCATCAGTCCGGTTACCACGCCTATATTGATCATTACCTGGATGGCAACCATTCCGATAATCCCTGCTGCCAATAGGCTTCCGTATAAATCGGGGGCTCCCAGGGCAATCCTGATTCCTCTCCAGAGGAGGAGAGAAAAGAGCAGCAGGACGAAACTGCCGCCAATGAAGCCAAGTTCCTCGGCTAAAATGGCAAAAATAAAATCCGTTTGCGGTTCAGGCAGATAAAAGAATTTTTGCCGGCTCTCTCCCAGACCCAGGCCGAACAGGCCGCCCGGACCAATCGCATACAGCGACTGGATCATTTGAAAACCGCTTCCCAGGGGATCTTCCCATGGGTCGAGGAACGAGGTGATCCTTTTCATCCTGTACGGCGCGGAGGCGACCAGCCCGACGAATCCGGCCACCCCAAGAAGACCAAGGTACGCAAAGTGGCTGATCTTTGCGCCAGCAATAAAAATCATCACTACGCATGTCCCGACCATGACAGTCCCTGTTCCAAGATCTGGCTGCAGCATAATCATCGCAAAAGCGGTAAAGACAATCGACAACGAAGGCAGCAAACCTGTTTTGAAAGAGGTGATCTGCTTTTGGTTTTCCGACAGGAACTTTGCCAGAAACGCAATCATTGCCAGTTTCATAAATTCCGAAGGCTGAACGGAAAACGCACCAACCCCGATCCAGCTCCTTGATCCGTTCCGCACGTTGCCAACACCAGGAATAAGCACAAACACCAGCAAAACAAAACAGATGATCAGCAATACCTTGGCCCATGTCCTCCAAGTCCAATAATCGACATTCATGATGAAGAACATGGCAATGATTCCTACAGCGGCAAACAGCAATTGCCGCTTTGCAAAGAAGAAGGAATCATCAAATTTATATTCTGCCCAGATTGCACTGGCACTGTAAACCATCGTCAGCCCAACGGCAAGCAGTGTAAGAGTGACAATTAAGAGAATGAAGTCAGGAGTTGTTTTTTTGGTTGTTGGCAACGGACACACCTCGGCAGTTTAGATTAGGGCCTCTCTTGATGCCTGCCAATCTACCCGGTAAGTGCGTTCTTGGCGCATTCAAAGACAAGCCCTACTTAAGCTTATGCACCGCTTCGATGAACATGTCACCCCGCACCTCAAAAGTTTTATATTGATCCCAACTTGCGCAAGCAGGGGAAAGGAGAATGACATCGCCAGCATCAGAATGTCTGAACGCCTCCGGAACGGCTTTTTCAACATTATCGACGCGGACGATTGTTTTTATTCCTGCTGCTTCCCCAGCCTGTTCAATCTTTGCTGCCGTCTGTCCAAATGTGATGAGAGCCTTGACACTGCCCAGGGAAGGAATCAGTTCCTCAAACCCATTCCCCCTGTCAAGTCCTCCCGCAAGCAGCACGACTGGACTGGCAAAAGCAGAAAGAGCCTTTTGCGTGGCGAGTATGTTAGTTGCCTTTGAATCATTATAAAATCTGCGGCCTTCTATTTCACTGACAAATTGCAGCCTGTGACGTACTCCTGTGAAAGTCCGCAATACTTCAGCAATTGCTTCCTTGTCAGCTCCTGTGAGACGGGCTGCAGCAACTGCCGAAAGGATGTTTTCAAGATTATGTTTTCCAGGCAGCGCAATGTCCTCAACATGGATGATTTTCTCCCCTGCAAATGTAACCCAGCCATCCTTCACACTAGCTCCGCCGGAAAGCTCCTTTGATACAGAGAAAGGAATGATTTGCGCCTGTGAACGTTCCGCCAAAGCCATGACTCTCTCCTGGTCGGCATTGACGATCAGGTAATCACTTTTATCCTGATTTTCAGTAATCCTTGCCTTGGCTTCATGGTACTCTCCCAAACTTCCATGGTAATCAAGGTGGGCCTCATATAGGTTGGTAATCACAGCAATCTTTGGTTTGAACTCGTCTACCCCCATCAATTGGAATGAGGATAATTCAATGACAATGTTGTTTTCCAGTCCAGCATTCTGGGCCACATCCGATGCTACTGTTCCAATGTTTCCGGCAATCAGCGGTTTTTTGCGCCCTTTCTCAAGCATTTCAAAAATCAGTGTAGTGGTGGTTGTTTTCCCGTTTGTACCAGTTATCGCAACAAACGGGGCCTCTGATACTTGATAGGCAAGCTCCACTTCTGTAATGATGGGAATCTGCTTGGCTAATGCCGCCTGGATCATCGGATTATGATAAGGGATTCCCGGATTTTTCACGACAAGTTCAAACCCTTCATCCATTAGTTCGACTGGATGGCTCCCGCAAATCACCTTGATTCCCTGCTCAAGCAAGCCTTGAGCCTCCGGATTTTCGGAAAGGGGCTTTTTGTCATTCACAGTAACAAATGCTCCCAGGCTGTTCAGCAAAGATGCCGCGCTTACACCGCTCTTGGCAAGGCCAAGAACCAGGACTTTTTTATATTTGTATTTATCTGCATGTTTCACCTAAATCCACACCTCAATATATATTCCGATAATCGCGCACAGCAGCCCAACCGTCCAGAATGTGACAACAACACGCCATTCTGACCAGCCAATCAGTTCGTAATGGTGATGGAGTGGGCTCATGCGGAAAATGCGTTTTCCTGTCGTCTTAAATGAAATCACCTGAAGAATGACTGACAAAGTTTCAATGACGAAAATTCCGCCAATGATCAGCAACAGCACTTCCAGCTTTGCCAGGATAGCGACCGTCGCAATCGCCCCTCCGAGCGCGAGTGAACCGGTGTCACCCATAAATACCTTCGCCGGGTGGGCATTGAATACCAAAAAGCCCAATACTGCCCCTGCAACTGCCACGGCAAAAATGGCCAATTCAAATTGGGACTGGCTCCAGGCAAGCACTGCAAAGGCGCCAAACGCTATAGCCGCCGTACCGGACACAAGTCCATCCAAACCGTCTGTGAGGTTTACGGCATTTGAAAAGCCTACCAGCCAAAAGATAATGAAAAACACATAACCCCAACCAAGGTCAACTGAAAGGTCCGTCAATGGAATGCTGATTACAGTTGAAAAATCACTTTGCCTAAAAATGATATAAAAAATGACGGATATAACAATCTGTCCAAGAAGCTTCTGTTTTGATGTCAGGCCCAGGTTCCTTTTCATGACCACCTTAATGAAGTCATCCAGGAAACCGAGCAGCCCGAAGCCAAGGGTAACCAACAATAACAAATAGGTTTCGACCGATGCGGTTGAAAACTTTTCCGTCATGACCAAAGTCGTTACAGTGATGGACAGAAGAATCATAATGCCGCCCATTGTCGGCGTCCCTGTCTTTTTCTGGTGGGATTTTGGTCCTTCCTCACGTATGCTCTGCCCGAATTTCAGCCTTCTCAGGAAAGGGATAAAGATTGGGGAAAGAAGTACGGTAATAAGAAAACCAAGAAGAATGGTGAATATGATCACTTCCTCCAGCATGCTAATTCCCCCTCCCCTTTAAACGGCAGACCTGGCCCTCATGGTCATGGCAGCGTATTTTTCTTAAAAAACGAATTAAAGGCATAAAGATGCCTGTTTGCAAATGAATGTCCATTCTCTATTCTATTGTTCCTTTCTTTTCTTTATGGCTTTTAGCGCAATTTCTCTGTCATCAAACTCGAAAGTTTGATCGCCGATTTGCTGATACGTTTCATGACCCTTGCCGGCAATCAGAATCACATCGCCTTCTTTGGCTTTTTCCACAGCATGGATGATGGCTTCCTCGCGGTCGGTAATCTTTACATACGGCTGCCCCTTGACTCCTTCTTCCATGTCCCTGAGAATCTGTTCCGGGTCCTCGCTGCGTGGGTTGTCTGAGGTAAAGATGGCATTAGTGGCAAATTGGCAAGCGATCTTGGCCATCAGCGGCCGCTTCGTCCGGTCCCTGTCACCACCGCATCCTACCACCACAAATATCCTTTTTTCTGCAAACTGTTTGACTGTCTTAAGGACATTTTCCAGACTGTCGGGAGTATGGGCATAATCCACAATAACAGAAAAATCCTGCCCCCCGTCCACTGGTTCAAAACGGCCGGCAACTCCCTTAACAGACTGAAGTGAATCAAGGATGCCCTCAAGAGGCAAACCGGAAGCCAGGCCAGCTCCGATTGCCGCCAGGGCATTGTAGATGCTGAATTTTCCAATCAGCTGGATGCTGACTTCGTTTGCTCCAAACGGACTGACCAACTCGAATGAAGTTCCCCCGGATGTCATCTGGATGTTCCTGGCCTGAAGGTCGGCATAGTTGTCAATGCCATACGTTAATATATGCGCAGCCGTTATTTTTTTATATTCCTCACTGGCTTCATCATCACTATTCAACACAGCAAACTTGGGCTTCTGGTGATTGAAGGCATTGCCAAGCTGGGAAAACAAAAGTCCCTTGGCCTTTCTGTACTCATCCATCGTTTTATGGTAATCAAGATGGTCTTGCGTTAAATTGGTAAAGACGGCTACATCATAGTCTGTACCATGAACCCTTCCATGAACGAGTGCATGGGAAGAAACCTCCATCACGGTAGTCTTCACCTTTTCATCAACCATTTGCGCCAGCGTTTTCTGAAGCGTCAGGCTTTCTGGTGTTGTATTTTTCACCTCATATAAGCTGTCGCCAATTTTTGTGTACATCGTGCCAATCAGGCCGGTTTTTTGACCGGCATCAATAAAGATTTTCTCGATTAGATGGCTGGTTGTCGTCTTTCCATTCGTCCCGGTAATTCCAATCATATGAAGTCTTTGGCTTGGCTGGCCATAAAAAGCATCTGCAAGGACCGCCATGGACCGAATGGTATCTTTCACGACAATGACCGGAACATTCAAACTGAGCTCCCGCTCCGCCAAAACTGCGGCCGCTCCATTATCGACCGCTGAATGTGCAAAATCATGCCCATCCACGGTATAGCCTTTGATGCAAATGAACAGGCTGCCTTTTTTTACTTTCCTGTTATCATTTTCAATCGATGTTATCTCTGGGTTTTCCCCATTATAATCGACAAAGGGGTGCAAATTCCCAAGCAGTTGTTGCAATTTCATGTTAATCAATTCCTCTCCAAACAAACATGGCGTTTTTTATTTTACATGATTGAAGCCAAATAAGCCATTATTCTCAAGGAAAAGTACAGTATCGGGCCTTCTTTTTTTCTAAACTTTACGCAAAAATGGGCGGCGAATCGGGACCGGTCGCCGCCCTGAACACACGCAGTCATTTTTTCAGACGGTTGGTCAGTCATTCACCGTCTTTTCATCCGCATTAACTGACAGTAAAACCCTCACTGAATGCTGTTTCACCTTATTCTTCATCGGAGTCCATATACAGTCTGATGGTTGACCCTTCCTTCACCTTAATACCCGGTGAAGGAGACTGTTTAACCACCATTTTCCCTTCTCCGCTCACTTCTATCCTGAGATTGACCAGATGCTGCTGAATTTCTGTCCTTGTCATTCCCTTCAAGTCAGGAACCTCAACCATAGGAGTGTCAAGCCAGGTCATTTCTTTTTCGATTTGATTCTTTCTTGGTTGTACCTCCAGGGCATGGAGGCTGTCTTC
The DNA here is from genome assembly GCF_000986785.1 of Mesobacillus campisalis. Taxonomy (GTDB): domain Bacteria; phylum Bacillota; class Bacilli; order Bacillales; family Cytobacillaceae; genus Mesobacillus_B; species Mesobacillus_B campisalis. The sequence goes on from NZ_LAYY01000002.1 coordinate 196,262, forward strand.
CATAATATTGCCCACTATCGGTGCCGCAACGACTCCGCCGAATTGTACCGTCCCTTTTGGGTTATCCACGGCAATGTAAACAACTAGCTGCGGATCATCAGCTGGGGCAAACCCAATAAAGGAAACAATATGGTTGTTTTCAAGATATCTGCCATCCTTTGCTTTTTGGGCAGTACCTGTTTTTCCGCCAACCCGATAGGACTCGACAAACGCGCCTTTCCCCGACCCCTGGGCAACCACCGTCTCAAGTGCATGCCTGATTTCCTCGGATGTTTCTTCCGATATGACTCTTCTTTTTGCTTGAGGGGATTTTTGCATCACGATCTTCCCTGTAACAGGGTCAATCAGCTCTTTGGCAATATAGGGAGTATACAGGGTGCCCCCGTTCACTGCCGCCGATACGGCCGCAACCTGCTGAATCGGCGTTACCGAGACCCCCTGTCCAAAAGCAGTGGTTGCCTGCTCAACCGGGCCAACCCGATCAAGGTTGAACATGATTCCTTTCCCTTCCCCCTGAAGGTCAATGCCAGTTTTTTCACCGAAACCAAATTGTTTTATATATTTAAACAAGGTGTCTTTTCCCAGTCTGTCTCCCAGTTCTACAAACCCGGGATTGCAGGAGTTCTGAACCACTTCAAGGAAAGATTGCGATCCATGCCCTCCCCGTTTCCAGCAGCGAAGAGTCGCACCGCCAACTTTTACAGACCCGCTGTCATGAAAATGATCGTCATGGAGATCTACTTTGCCTTCTTCAATAGCAGCAGCAAGCGTAATAATCTTAAAAGTAGATCCTGGTTCATAAGCACTCCAAACAGGAAGATTCCGGTTGTATACTTCTGCTGGTACATTTTTGAAGTTGGCTGGGTCAAAGCTTGGCCTGCTGGACATCGCAAGGATTTCCCCATTGTTCGGGTTCATGGCTATGGCGATGATTCCATCCGGATCGTATTTAGCCTCCGCGATGTCAAGCTCCCTTTCAACAATGGTCTGAACCCTGCTGTCAATCGTCAACTTCAGGTCCAATCCATCAACCGGGGGCTGGTAGTCATCCGCCATATCACTCATCCGCTGGCCTTTAGCATTCGCATAGAACTGGACGGATCCCCTTTCGCCTTTGAGTTCTTTGTCATAATACAGTTCAAGTCCCATCAGCCCTTGATTGTCAATGCCGGCAAAACCTAGAACATGGGATAAATAATTGCCAAAAGGATAATGGCGCTTTGAATCCTCCCCGATATAAATGCCTTTTAAATTGAGGGCTCGAACTTCCTTAGCCTTTTCATGCGATATCTTCCTTGCTTCATTGAACCTTACAATCATTTCGGATTTGGTTATATACTGATGCACTTTCTCCTTGGACATATTAAGTACAGCAGCAAGCTTTTCCGATGTTGCCTCCGGGTCTTCAATTTGCCGTGGCACCGCCCATACTGTCGGCGCACTTATATTGGTTGCCAGCGCCACGCCATTCCGGTCGATAATCTCGCCGCGCTTTGGCTCAAACGGGATGTTCCTGCTCCAAGAGCTTTTCGCTCCATCCGTCAGCCAGTTTCCCAGCACAAATTGAACATATCCCAAGCGGATATCAATAATAAGAAATACAAGGATCCCGGCAACCAATACAAAAGCGAGCCTTTTCCTTACCGTCACATTGGACACGCGCATACTTCAAACAACCTCCTTATATTGCCTGGGGGTCAATCCCATTTGCCTGAACGAAAAAGACCCCGACTGCATCCGCAAAACACTGAGAGCAGCCTGTTCAAATATATGCTTGTACCAGCGACAATATAACACCAACAATGAACATGGATTTCCTGACAAAAAAAAGAAACAGAGGATCAGTCAAAGACATCCTCTGTTTCTTCATCACCGCTATTTTCACTTTCCCCTGTCTCTTCCTGCTGGTTTTCAGCCTCAGCCTTCTCTAGCGGGGCCATTAATTCTACAATCAGGTAATCGCCGTCTTTCACTGCGCTTCCCGGCTGGATGTTCTGCTTGGTTACATATCCGCTCCCCGCTTTATTCAGCTTCAAGCCTGCTACTTGGGCAAATTTCATGACATCCCTTAGCGACCAGTCTGTCATGTCGGGTGCAGTGACTTTACCTGTTGTTTTGAGAATGACTTTTTCTCCGCCAAGAATGACCGCCCCTTCTTTAGGAAGCTGCTTGGCAATTTTTTCTCCTTCACCGACAACAACAGGAGTAAGGCCTTTCTCCTTTAGTCTTGCAACAGCGTCATCTGAGGCCTTTCCTGTAACATCCGGAACCTCGCTTGAAACAATTTCTTCCTGGACTACTGGTTTTATATTCAAATATTGAAGGCTGCTCTTCATGACCGGATTGAAGATTTTTGACACTGGTACCGAGCCATTTGTACTTTCATCAAGCTCCGGCTGCTGGACCGCAACATAGACAATCAGCTCGGGGTCATCGGTTGGTGCCATCCCCAGGAAAGAGTAGAGGAAATTGCCATGGCCCCTCAGATATTTGCCGTCATTCCCAGGTATTTGGGCTGTACCCGTCTTGCCGGCAACATCATATCCCTCTATCTTGTAACTGCCTCCTGTTCCTTTCTCCGCGGTGATTGTGGTCTCAAGAATTTCACGGACCTTTTTGGCCGTTTTGGCAGAAATCGGTGTCCCGGCGATCTCCGGCTCCGGCTGCTCCACTACTTCATTTGAATTTGGATCCACAATCTTGTCAATGATTTGTGGTTTCATCATCTTCCCGTCATTTGCAACTGCTGTTGCGGCCTGGACAAGCTGCAAAGGCGTCATGGTGGTGCCTTGTCCAAATGAGGTCGTTATTTTTTCAATTGGCCACTCGTACAGGATTTTTCCGGTCTTTTCGTTTGGCAAATTGATTCCGGTGGGCTTATCTAGCCCGAATGCAGTGAGGTACTTCCTGAACGTTTCTGTTCCTATCTTTTCATTGACTAGCTTGGCCATAGCCACATTGGATGAACGCTGGATGCCCTCTAGATAGGTAATTTCCCCCCAGCCCCTGCCGGAATTATGATCGCCGATCGGCATGGATTTGGGTGTCACCTTGTACTGCCCTGATTTAAACTTTTCGCTTGGATTAAACTTGTTTTCCTCCACTGCAGCCGCCAGGGTAAAAATCTTCATGGTTGATCCTGGCTCAATGGACGTTTCAATCACTTCATTATGCCAATTCTGCTCGATTCCTTCTTTTGTTTTTGGATGGAATGTTGGCCGTTGCCCCATTGCCAGAATATCCCCTGTCTTTGGGTCAGCTACAACCGCGATGATTTTTTTCGGCTTGTATTCTTCATCCACACGATCCATTGCATCTTCAAGGAAGGTTTGAATTTTTTTGTCCAGCGTCAAATACAAATCGTTTCCATTATGTGCCGGCTTAATCTCTTTTTCGGAATTCGGAAGAAGGAATCCCCAAAAATCACTTTCCACCCTTACGGAACCATCGCTGCCAGTCAAGTAGTCCTCAAAAGCAGCTTCAATCCCAAGCTGGCCGACGCTTTCCGCTTTTCCATCTTCCTTTTCTTCCTTTTCGACATACCCTATAAGATGGGAAGAAAATATACCGTTAGGGTAGAATCGTTTGGAATCTTTAGTAAAGGTAATCCCTGGCAGTTTCTTTTTTTCAATTTCATTTTTCACTCCATGCGGGATATCCCTTCCCGCCTTTCCAAACTCAACCTGAAACACTCCCTCTTTTGTGAGGCGCTCATAAATGTCAGACTCGTTCATTTCTATATACTGGGCCAGGACTTTAGCCGTTTTTTCCGGGTTGTCCACATGCTTAGGCTGCTTGGGATTGCTGGTCATCTTTTCGTCCAAAATGGCAACCAGGGTATAGGAGTTGGTATCCTCGGCAATCACCTCGGCATTCCGATCGAAAATGGTTCCCCTCGTTGCCTCAATCAGAGTTTCCTTCGAGTATTTTTGCTGGGCCTTGGCCGCTAACGGCTGCCCCGCTACCTCACCGGTAACCTGTATGGATACAAATCGATAGATGACGATAAAAAAGAGCAGGCTGAATACGACAAATAATCCAGCTGCTCCAACATTCATATTTGGACGTTTCCTGTTCATTGCTCCCGCACAACCTTGACGTTATCTTCATTGAAGGTTAAGCCGAGTTTCTCTGCCTGCTGTTTGATCCGTTCGTAAGTGCTAAGTTCACTTATTTGTATTTCCAGGTCAGAATTGACTTTCTGCTGTTCCTGGATTGCATTTTCTACAAGCTGGATTTCTTTGTTCACATCGTAAATCGCTGCCTGTTTGGAGACCATAAAAGACCCGCCAATACAAACCATCACACCAAAAGCAAAGATCAGCACCCGCTCCCCAGGGGTGAGCGAATAATACTTTTTGGGAGCCTTTGGCTTATGCTTCGGAGTGCTGATTGGCTGCTGCTGTATTTCCTGTTGAATCTTTTTTGCAAGGTTGCTCATTCTTTTCCCTCCTGTTTTTTATTCCTGCCCTGAAGGTGACTAGTTCCAGGTTACAGTTTTTCAGCGATCCTTAGCTTAGCAGACCGTGCGCGGTTGTTCTCTTCCAACTCTTTTTCTGTAGGCAGAATCGGCTTTCTTGTAATCAATTTAACTTTCGGCTTAAACTCATCTGGTATAACTGGCAGGCCATGTGGCAGCGGCGGTGTTTCACTGGCCTTTTTAAAAGCCACTTTACAAATCCTGTCTTCCAGGGAATGGAAAGTAATGACAGAAATCCGTCCACCCTTGCCAAGCAGATCAATTGCTTGTTGCAGTGATTGTTCAAACACGCCCAATTCATCATTTACAGCAATCCTGATTGCCTGGAAAACCCGCTTTGCCGGGTGTCCTCCTTTACGGCGTGCAGGTGCAGGGATGGCATCCTTGATCAGCTCTACCAGCTCTGCAGTCGTAGCAATAGGCTTAACAGCACGTGCCGCCTCAATCTTGCGGGCAATTTGCTTTGAAAATTTCTCTTCCCCGTACTGAAAGAAGATTTTGACAAGCTTTTCGTATGGCCATTCGTTCACCACTTCATATGCCGAGACATCTGCATCCTGGTCCATTCTCATATCAAGCGGAGCATCATGGTGATAACTAAATCCTCGTTCCGGAGTATCAAGCTGGGGAGATGAGACCCCCAAATCATAAAGCACTCCATCCACCTGATTAACATCCAGGTCCTGGAGCTCTGTTTTCAAATGAAGAAAATTGCTTTTAATGATGGTCAGCCTGTCTCCAAACCTTTCCAATTTTTTCCGGGCATTCTCGATGGCTGTTTCATCCTGGTCGAACGCATACAGCCTACCTTTCTCTGAAAGCCTGGATAAAATGAGTTCGCTGTGGCCGGCACCACCGAGAGTACAATCCACGTATATACCATCCGGCTTGATATCAAGACCTGAAACGGCTTCTTCAAGCAATACTGTTGTATGTTTAAACATGTTATTCCCCTTTCCAATCGGGCAACCAGCAAATATTATATCGGAATAATGTTACCCTTAAATATCAAACCCAATCATATTTTCTGCAATTTCCGCAAAAGATTCCTCCGACTGGGCAAAATATTCTTCCCATATAGATTTGCTCCAAATTTCAATTCGATTGGAAACACCTAAAATCACACATTCTTTTTCAAGTTTGGCGTATTGCAGAAGCGTAGAGGGTATGTTGATTCTTCCTTGTTTGTCAATTTCACTCTCGGTAGCACCTGAGAAGAAAAAGCGGGTAAATGCGCGGGCATCTTTTTTAGTGAGAGGGAGTCCTTTAAGCTTGTCTTCAATGACAGCCCATTCAGACAGTGGGTAACCAAAAAGGCACTGGTCCAGTCCCCGGGTGATAACAAACGTTTCCCCAAGGTCATCGCGGAATTTGGCAGGGACGATTAAACGGCCCTTATTGTCAATACTATGATGGTACTCGCCCATGAACATGCCCACTACCCCCACTTTCTAAATTCAATGTACCACATTCCCCCACTTTCCACCACATATTTAATAATATTCTTTTCCGCCTCTTAAATTCCTTCCAGCAATCGATGTATTGTTATAGACAAAAAGAGACTCCATTCCCATGGAGTCTACATTTTTATTACTTTATGGCTGCCATCAAAGACCATTGGCAATAATAGGAGTTCCGAAAAAAAGTCCAGTCCGTATTGGTTTAAATAATAGAAAGGATTCCAAACACGCTCTTGTGGAGACCCTCCAGGCCTCAATGCATTCTCTACCCGTGCAAATTTGGCAAGGATATCGTCATGCTTGCGGCAAATCGATTCATCCACCTTTTTCTCCATATAGGTAATTTGCTTCAGGAGCAGGTCCTCATTCTTTTTCACGAGCGGAATAAGTCCCTTATCAAGCTGTCCGGCCTTATCATGGATCTTTCTGTACTGATCTATTAGCTGTTTTTTAGTTTCTGCAAACATTTCCTCCACTTCCCTGTCCCTGAGGGAATCGATGAAGGCTAATTCGTGCTTGCTGGTTCCAGCTTTCAGGACTTCCTCCAGCTTCAGGTTCAGCTGTGCGAGATCTCTTTCTACCGAACGGTCCAAAATAGTGATATTCAGCCTCGGGACGAGCGGAGGCATTTTCAGGCCAAAGTGGTCAAATACGAGTTTAAGCTCTGACCAATAGGCAATTTCCCCCGGGCCGCCTACAAAAGCAAGTGTCGGAAACAGCCATTCTTGCATGAGCGGCCTTGTTACCACATTATTGCTTAGTTTCTCTGGATGCTCGGAAGCAATTTCCTGGAGTTGATCAGGTGTGAAGGAGATTTCACCCTCTCTTCCGGTAAAACATTTGGCAGCACCATCAAAATGCAGCAGGACCCGCTCCCCGTTTTTATCATTATAGAAAAGATTGGCAGCATTGGGACTGATATCAATGGCCCGGCCAAAGCCCTTCTTCCCAATCTCCTCCTGCTGTGTGAGCACCGAACGGGTAATCACTTCATGCTCCCCGATTTGTTTGGCAAAGTGCTCCTTTTCCAGATTGCGAAGGCCATCATTTCCGGAATCAACAAGCAGCAGGCCATGTTCCTTGAACATCCCCAATATGGTCGATGCAAAAAAGTCGATAAAAGACTGGGATTCCTTTAGTGCATCTTCTGCAAATTCCCTCAGCCTATTGGTATGGCTGGTCTCCCCAAATGTTTCAATGATATCTTCAATCCAAGATAAACAAGTTTCCCTGTTGATTCTTTGAGTCGAAATCATATTCTTTCCGGAACTTTTTTCGGGATAGATCCGTTTTTCAGGCTTTTTGTTATTTAAAACATAGACATGGTTGATTTCCTGGAAATCATGGTCTTCCCCTGCAATCCAAAATAATGGCACAACCGGAATTCCAAGTTCCTTCTCCTTTTGTTCCGCAAGCTTGATCACAGATATCGCCTTATGTACTGAATACAGCGGGCCTGTCAGAAGTCCAGCCTGCTGGCCGCCAATGACCGCGACACAATCCTCCTGCTTCAGCTTGTCAAGATTTTCCCTGATTTTATCCGAGGAAGGATAGCGTGACATGAAGCTCTCAATATGGTCCGCCAATTCCTGCCTGTAAAATGTCCTGCCTGACAGCTCTTTCAAGCGCTCTTTATAATGTGAAGGTTCATTAAAGTTATAATGAAAAAAACCTAGTACTTCCTTGTTTCCGTTAAGATATCCCGTAGCAAACCGGTTCGTTGCCGGCAGTGAGAGATTCAGAATCTCCATTCAAAGTACTTCCTTTCTCGTAACATTTTCACTCTTGTTAGTATAGCATTGTTGGTTTTGAAAAGAAAAAAACTTTGTTTGAAGAATTTTACACTCAAGCCACCAGCCAGGAAATCCTCTGGTATAGACCAACGATGATCAGTACAAGGTAAACGAAGAAGAACAGGAGAAAGTTAAATCGCCAATATCCTTTGAATACCCTGCCAAAGTTAATTTCCTGCCGCAATTTCCAATGAATGAGGACAAAGATAACGGCCAGGAAGATAAGGATAAGCATAATAAGCCATAGGAAAGACTTTCCCCAAATCATGATGATTAAAAAATGAACGGAGAAAATAAATAATAATGTACTAAAATCAATGGCGAGATAAACAGACTTCCTATGGTTGCCGGTAAGCTGTTTACTGAAAATAAACATGATAAGATATCCCGCGAGCGGAATGGTCACAAGCAATCCTGCTGCAACAGAAAGAATCTCGGTCATGTCACTACCTCCCCCTGAAACTCCTTCCCTTTGATCATATGATAATAATTGCAGATATATGGACAGTGAACTCCCCTTTTTTCTGCTTCTTCAATTAGAAAACCAAGAATGGCATCGATTTCTGTTCGCCGGCCCTGTGATAGATCGGCATACATTGATGAATAGTTGGAAGCGGTCTTTTCACAGACATTAACCACATCCCGGTAATGCTTTTCCTTATCGGCCGTTTCAAGTACGCACAATGTTTCCTCAAGGAGGGACATGGCAATCTTTCGATAGAAGGGATTTGCAAGCAGGATCCCATTTTGGACCTGGAACACTGCTGTCAGAGGGTTGATTACGGCATTTACAACTAGTTTCCTTACCAGGATTTCATAGTAGTCCGTCTCCACCTGTATACTAAAATCCTCCGGAGCATTATTAGCCAGTTCCTCAAGTCGCACGAGGCTGCCTTTGAATACAGCCGCCCTAATCGCTCCTGCCCCGTTATGGCGCACCCTCGCAGCACTTTCCCTCACTGCTCCGTGCTCGATGCTGCCAACGTAAATGGAAGAAGACTGCAGCTTCTCGATAAGCTTGAGATGCCCCATTCCATTTTGGAGAAAGAGCAGGCTGCCAGCCTCATCAAGTTTATCTTCTATTTGGAACAGGACCTCTTGCAGCTGATACTGCTTGACAGTAATTATGGTTAAATCATCACCGCCCACCCATTCATCCATCGGCTTGGCCGGAAGCTTCCTGACCTCCTCCGTTTCTTTAACCAGAGTCACGCCTTTACGGTTGATCAGATCTGCTTGATGGACTGTCCGGGTATAAAGCGTTACTTCATGCTTTTCGCTAAGATACCAGGAAAACAACAAACCGATGGACCCGGCACCAATAATCCCTATCCTCATGTTCATACCCCAATTCCGATTCCTGCTTTAGTCCTATTTTAGCAGATACCACTCCCTTTGCGGGAGAATATTTCCTTGCTCCCATTAAGCCCAGCCTTTATGAGGGATCCATGGTTGTAAGCGTTTAACAAGTTGCCCGATAAGCCTTTATATTATATTATAAGTTAAAAGCAGAACTTTTTGTTTATTTATAATATAATAACATCAAGGCTGCAGCCGACCTCAATGTCATGCATCTTTAAGATGATGGATGGGAATAGACAAAAGACAACGCACTAATAGGGGGAATGACGGTGGCACACAAGGTTGAAAGATTGAAAATCAATTACAAAACACTCGAGGACTTTAAAAGGTTCAAGCAATACGGCCAGCAGGAGCTGTCCATGCTCGAGGACCTTGAAGCAAATATGATTGAAAACGACAGTGAATCCCCGTTTTACGGGATTTACTTTGGAGATAAGCTGGTTGCAAGGATGAGCCTCTACCAAATCCAGGCCAAATTCGACCGTTATTTTGATCCGCCGCAGGACTATCTAGAATTATGGAAGCTCGAGGTAATCCCCGACTATCAGGGGAAAGGATATGGAAGGACGCTCGTGGATTTCGCAAAATCCTTTGGCTTGCCTGTTAAAACAAACGGAAGGGTCAATTCATCCGATTTTTGGGCAACAATGGGCTTCACCCCTGTAACCTATGAAGTAGAGCGGGACAGAGGGGAGAATCCTTTCGTTTGGTACCCGGCCGGCGTAAAAGAGCAAGTACATTGAAAATAAAAGCGGAAGCGCCTTGCCCAGCCCCGACAAGCATAAGACGCTCCAGAATAGAAGGCGTTCTTTGCCTTCAATTCTGGAGTGGCTTATGTCCTCGAGGGGTTAGGCGCTGGAGCTGGACAGTTATCTAAGTGCTGAAATTTATACTATTTATATACAAAAGGCGCCTGCTGATAGGCGCTTTTTTATTATGCAACAAGTACATCATCATTTTTTCAAGCCCTCTTTTTCAGCCTGCCCCTCCTCTGCCTCGCCCTTGGTTCCAACCAGCTTCCTGGCCCGCTCCATAATTTCGAGTAAAGAACGGTGATCCTTTTCCACGGCGGCGAGATCTTCCCTGAGCTTTTCATTTTCACTAGACAAGTAATAGATTTGGCTTTCCAGTTCCTTTACTTTTCCCTCAAATACGACAGTACTCTCTTCATGGTTCCTTGCTTTTGCTGCCTGCCGGTACAAATGGTCGAGAAACTCTTTCACTTCATCGAGGCCTAGCGTTTCGGCAGCAGCTTGAACAACCTCCGCATTTGGGAGAGAGGCTTCCTCTTCCACTGGTTCAGCCATTTTTTTCTGCTGCTTTTTCAGCTCTTTTCGCTGCTTTTTTGCCAGTTCAATACCAGACTGGTACTGTTTCCGAACGAAGGAGTTCCAGCGGAATCCGCAGGCCGCCCCGGTACGGGAAAGCCTTTTGCCAACCTCGTCAAAAGCCTTCAGCTGGGTACCCCCTTCCCTGATATGGCGAAGCACTGTTTCAGCAAGTATGAGATCTTCATCCTGTGTCCAGGCATCCTGGCGGGTAATAGGCATGTCATTTCCCTCCTAGTTTTTTATTTCAATCTATGCATCTGCTAGGAAAGATAGAATGCTTTTATTTCTTTAAAAATTGGGCAACCTTTTCGTGATGAACCTCTTCTCCCCATAAAGTCGCACAGTTTCTAGCTTCCGCTGCGATTCTCTCTGGCAAGGAGGAGGCCATCCATTTTTTTGTGACAAGCTGTTTATAGGCGGATAATACGGCAGTTTCCTTATCAAGCATCCTTTCCAGGAAGGATATGCACTGGCACATGGCGTCCCCATCATAAAGATAATCCAGAAACCCAAGCTCATACAGTTCGTCCGCTGAATAAAGCCTGGCATCACCCAGCATTTTTAAGGCAATCGAGGAAGGAAGTTTCTCAAATAATATACTCCCTCCGCCCCACCCTGTTGTAATGGCCATATTTCCCTGAACAAAACCAGCTTGCATCCCCTTGCGTCCCAGGCGAAAATCGCAGGCAGAAGCAATTTCACAACCGCCTCCAATAGCCGTTCCATTAAGGATGGCAACCGTCGGTATCGGAAGCATTAAAAGGCGGGTGAGAATTTCAGCCATTCTGGAAAGCATAACAGCCGCTTCATCAGCCGTCCTTAACTTATGGAAAACGGACAAGTCTCCCCCCGAACAAAACGCCCTGTCACCGGCCCCCGTAAGGACCAGTGCTTTCGTCTCTTTATTCGCAGCTACGGAAAGCACTTCTTCCAGTCCATCCATAATTTCATAATTTACCGCATTTCTTTTCTCCGGCCTGTTTATCGTAAATAGCAACAGTCCGTTCTGCTCTTCCGAAATGGTATAGGAACCCATCATCGCCCCTCCTCCTCTTCAATTCCTTGATTATTAGTTTAGAGGAATGAATAAAAAAAAGCACAGGAATTCTCCTGTGCTTTTGATTCTTATTGGAAAGATTAGTCGTTTACGACTTCTTTGCCTTTGTATGTTCCGCATTCCTTGCAAACACGGTGAGCTAGTTTCATTTCACCGCAGTTAGGGCATGCAACCATGCCTGGAACTTGCAATTTGAAATGAGTACGGCGCTTTCTCTTAGCAGTTTTAGACGTTCTTCTAAATGGTACAGCCATTATTCCCACCTCCTTAAAGAAGAGTAGTGTGTATGAAGGCCAGTCCGACTGGTCCTTCATTTTGGGGGTTCAATCATCCACTGAATCATTTTGCTCAAAAAACTTGGCAAGTCCGGCAAGCCTTGGATCCACTTTTTGCTGCTTTTCTTGTTCGCGGATCACTTCCCAGTCCTTTCCAGACTGCGGGGCGCCATCCTTACGGCCATCATCCTCGCAGAATACCTGCATCGGAACTTCAAGCAAAAGGATTTCCCTGATGACAGGCATCAGGTCAATGACATCACCCTTAAGTTGATGCACTTCTTCGTCCTCGGTTCCATATTCATGAGTACCCAGAAGGAAGGTTTCAGTTGTTTCAACATTCACTGGAAAATTAACATCAACCAGCGTACGAGAACAAGGAAGGATAAGATAGCCTTCAATCCGGAGATGGAAGGTCACTTTTGTTGCGCTGATGTCAACCCTGCCCGTTATATGCATCGGAGACACGTCACGAATAGATGGATCGACTTCCTTTATCTCATCAACCCGGACCGTTTCGTCAACCGGAAAGTCCTTGTTTCGGTATTTTTGTAACTGACTTATTGTCCATTTCATAGAATCACCCCAAGGCAACAAAGGTAATTATAGCTTTCGCTTACCTATTTGTCAATATTTTTTCTTTACAGTATAATTTAGACGTTGTGATGTAAATTTAAACACCATTAACCGGGAAACCCCTTATGGTGAGAGGTCCTCCCGTTGTCAATGAAGGAGAAAAAATGAAGGCTGTCGGCGTTGTTGTAGAATATAACCCATTCCATAATGGACATAAATACCATTTGGACCAGGCCAAGGAACAATCTGGCGCGGATATCGTAATTGCTGTCATGAGCGGAAATTTCCTCCAGCGCGGGGAACCAGCTCTGGTTTCCAAATGGGCACGTGCTGAAATGGCTTTGTACGGAGGTGCAGACCTCGTTTTTGAGCTGCCATATGCCTTCGCTGCACAAAACGCGGACATTTTCGCGGATGGAGCCATCTCAGTACTGGCAGCGGCTGGCTGTGAGAGCGTCTGTTTTGGCAGCGAGGCTGGTGAGATTGACAGCTTTATCAGCACACTTGAATTTCTCGCTAATCATGAAACAGAATTCCAGGCAAAAATAAAAAAATATAACGCACTTGGATACAGCTATCCTAAGTCAGTCTCCCTAAGCTTTGAAGCTCTGGAACCTGATGGGTCCCTGCTCGACCTTTCGAAGCCAAATAATATTCTTGGCCTCCAGTATGTAGCGGCAATCAACCGCCACGGTTCCGGCCTGAGGCCAATGACCATCAAGCGTAAAAATGCCGGCTATCATGATGAACATTTTTCCTCCGAGACGATTGCCAGTGCAACCAGTATCAGAAAATCCCTTTTTTCAAATGGCAGCAACATGGAAAGCATCCAGTCTTATCTTCCGCGCAGCTCCTTTCATTTACTCATGAGATATAAAAAACACTATGGCCGGTTTCATTCCTGGGAGGATTATTGGCCACTGTTAAAATACAAGCTGCTTCAGAGCTCTCCGGAAGAATTGGCCACCATTCACGAGGTTGAGGAGGGACTAGAGTACAGGCTTAGGGAAAATAGCCTTCATGCCACGTCTTTTATGGAATTCATGGAAAAGATAAAGACTAAACGCTATACGTGGACCAGACTTCAGAGAGTCTGCCTGCATATTCTGATGAATGTGAAACGCAGTGAGATGCAGGCTGGCACCGCCAAATATCTGCGGCTGCTTGGAATGTCGGCCACTGGGAGGGCCTACTTACAGAAAAACAAAAAAGTCCTTGGACTCCCTCTTGTTTCCCGGCCGTCAGCCAGTAAAGATCTATTGGAACTTGATATCAGGGCATCCCGGATTTATTCGCTCGGTTTAGATGGCGACTCACAGGATCGCCTTCTAAAGGAAGAGTTTTCACAGCCTCCCATACAAATTCAAGACAAAAAAACAAGCTGCTAGCCAGCTTGTTTTTTTGATAAATCTTCGAGATAGTCCACGGCATCATCAAAAGTGTCGACGGGGACGATTTCCATCTTTGTGTTGATATCCTCTGCTGTCCTCTTTGCAGCCTGGTAATTGGAGTCCTTTGCGCCCTTTTCATTTGGGGCAAAGAAAATGTCGGCACCAGCCTTGTCGGCGGCGACTACTTTTTGTTCAATGCCGCCAATCCTGCCGACGGTTCCATCCGAAGCGATGGTGCCCGTTCCAGCAATATCATACCCTTGTGTAAGATCTTCCTCCACAAGCTGATTGTAAATCTCAAGAGAAAACATGAGTCCTGCAGATGGTCCGCCTATCTCATCTGTTTTTACGTTCACATTTGGGTCAACCTCTATATCTTTATCATCAACCGGTACAATGCCTATGCCTGCCCTGTCGCTGCTTTGATCAAATTGTTGAAGAGCAAGGCTGACCTGCTTTTTCTCTTTTTGATGCTCCACAGTCAGGGTGACTTCCTCACCAGCCTTTTTGCTGCTGACATATTCAATAAATTCTGTTGAAGAGCGGAAGTCCTTGCCATCAATATCAAGAATGCGGTCGCCGGTAAACAGCTTTCCCTCGGCCGGCATTCCCGGTACCACTTGAAGAACATAAATCCCATTGAACTGGTACTGCACTGGCAGACCAGCTTTCTTGTAGGCAACCTCAATCGCATTGACTTTCGAACTGTCCATCATATGGAGCTGCCTGTTGGTATAGTCCTCGTCGCTTTCGTTTTCAGCCCTGATTGCCTCGAGCGGGAAGATTTCCTGGTATTTGCTTAATTTGGCAGTCAAATAGGAATAAATATTGGCCCTTCCCATCCTGACAGTGGTCAGCATAAAGGTCCCTTCTTCCTCATATCCCCCCTCTACTTCAATAATGGGTCCCAGCTCTTTTGCCATGCCCGGCTTTGAGACATAAAAGGGCAAATAATAAAAGACGCTGGCAAAAAGCAAAATGGCTGCCAAAATGCCCAGCCTAAAAGATCCTTTTCTTCTCATTATGATTGAGGCTCCTTCCAATGCTCAATAACCTGTTTAATTTTTGCGATATGTTTCCTCGTTTCCTCTTCACCAATGGAAATGATTTCTTCTATATTAGTAAAAGCGCGCGAACTGTACATTTCCACTCTCGGCCTCACCATGATATCGGAAGCAACCTCCCTGTTGGCAACCAGCTCCATTTGCATGATATCTATACTTTGCATAATCACATCGAAAATGGAAGTGATTTCTGCATTGTTTTTGACGTGCGAAACATCAACCGCAATGACAATATCCGCCCCCATTTCCTTTACAACCGAAACAGGTATCCGGTCTATTACGCCGCCATCAATCAACAGCCTGCCGTTCCGTTTTTCTGGCGTGAATATTCCCGGAATCGCAATGCTTGCCCGTACCGCTTCTGCAATTGGCCCTTCCTTGAAGACCACTTTTTCACCGGACACAAGGTCGGTAGCAACGACAGCAACCGGTATATCAAGATTCTGCAGTTCTTTTCCGTGGGTAAAGATGCGAATCAGATCCTTTACCCTTTTCCCTGCGATAAAGCCCATTTTGGGCACGGTAAAGTCCAAATAATATTTTCTCTTGAATACTTTTGATAGTGTATACAATCTTTCGATATCAAGTCCTGCTCCGTAAAAACAGCCAACCATGGCGCCCATACTGCTGCCGGCAATCATATCGATCGGGATGGCTTCTTCCCTTAGTACTCTGATGACTCCAAGATGGGCAAACCCCCGCGCTCCTCCGGAACCAAGTGCCAAACCAATTGTGGGTCGACGCAAACGCAAATACCCCCTTTAATTGTTGTATTCAAGAGAATTGGTCTATTTTGCATACCCGTGAGTATATTGGTTTATGAGGACAAGACCGAATTATGAAAACCTTGGCATCGCCATGAAAAAAGGTTTATTCCCGCATGTAATGTGCGCCGCCAAATGGCCGGATATTATTTTTATTTTATCACTGTTTGACGTTGTTTCACAGCCATTTACCTGAGGGGAGGATGTTGGGTGATTAAGTCAAAAATAAAAACGATATTCCTGGCGGTATCAATCACAGTGATTGCAGGCTCTATGATCGTCTATCCGCAGGAATCGTTTGATGCTTCCATCAGGGGCCTTAATATGTGGTGGGAGATTGTGTTTCCTTCCCTGCTGCCTTTTTTTATCGTTTCGGAGCTGCTGATTGGTTTCGGAGTTGTGAAATTCATAGGTGTACTTCTTGAACCGTTGATGAGGCCTCTTTTTCGTGTACCCGGTGTCGGAGGGTTTGTCTGGGCGATGGGAATGGCTTCCGGCTACCCTTCCGGTGCCAAACTGACAGCAAGGTTGAGACAGGAAAAGCAGCTTACTAAAATTGAGGCAGAGAGGCTGGTATCATTCACAAATTCATCCAACCCCCTTTTTATCTTTGGTGCGGTTTCTGTCGGCTTTTTTTACAATGCCCAGCTTGGAGTGATTCTTGCTCTTGCCCATTACCTTGGGAACATTACGGTCGGACTAGTCATGAGGTTCCATGGAGGTCGTGAGGAACTGCCTGGCAAATCCGGAGGAAATACATTAAAAATAGCTGAAGCGCTAAGAGCTCTTCACAGAACGAGGATAAAGGATAACCGGCCAATCGGGAAATTGCTTGGCGATGCCGTAATGTCGTCCATCCAGACATTATTGATGATCGGCGGTTTCATCATTTTATTTTCGGTCATCAACAAATTGCTGTATCTTTTACATTTCACTGCCTTTTTAGCAGGATTCGTTGAGCTATTATTAAGCATCCTTGGATTAACACAAATGCTGAGCATGCCTTTTATCTCAGGGATATTCGAAATCACGATGGGAAGCCAGATGACCAGCCAGGTTCAGGAGGCAACCTTAATGCAGCAAGCTGTAGTGACCAGCTTCATCCTTGGCTTCAGCGGGTTTAGCGTACAGGCTCAGGTAGCCAGCATCCTTGCTCAAACCGACATACGCTTTCAGCCGTTTTTTGCAGCCCGGATTCTCCACGGCCTGTTTGCCGGGGTGTATGCCTTGCTTCTGTGGGAGCCAGTTTATCAGCGATTTTTTCAATCCGAGTCCCCATCCAATGCGTTTCCGGTGATGAACAGACTGGCGGAAGAAGGTACAAGGATGGCAGAAATTTATTTGACCCTCTCTTCCGTTGGTCCATTGGTCACTTTAGGCTCGCTGATTCTTTATATTTTTATCTATATGAAAAGAATGGGACATAATTGAGGCATGGCCAGCAGGATAAGAACACAAAAAACGAGCTTCTATTGGAGCTCGTCTTTTGTGTTCTTAACGGTTACTTGAATTTTTCCTTCAGAGCCATCTCCACTTCGGGAGGAACCAGTTCCGAAATTTCCCCGTGATACTGTGCCACTTCCTTGACAATGCTTGAACTGAGGAAGGAGTACTGGTTATTTGTCATAATGAAAAAGGTTTCAATTTTATCATTCAACAAGCGGTTCATCGAGGTTATCTGCATTTCATATTCAAAATCGGAAACAGCTCTTAATCCCCTGATAATCGCATTGGCATTTACACTTTCCGCATATTCAACCAAAAGTCCATGGAATGTGTCCACTTTTACGTTTGGAAGGTCCTTTGTTACTTTCCTGATCAGTTCCATTCTTTCTTCTACTGTGAACAATGGCCGTTTGGAGGAATTATTAAGTACTGATATATATACCTCATCAAACACTTTCGCTCCCCTGGTAATAATGTCCAAATGCCCATATGTAATGGGGTCGAAACTTCCCGGACATACAGCAATGCTAGCCATTATGATCCCCCTCTTCATCCAATAATTGTTTATATTTATAAATAGAGATGCCAATAATTCCATATTCCTCATGCCTGGTTTGCAACAAGCCGCCAATACTTTCCGGAAGCTGGATATCGGAACCATGTTCACAGACAATGGCTCCCTCATCCTTCAGCAAATGATGGCTGCTGATTAAATCGACCAGTTTTAACAGCTGCTGCTTTTTATACGGTGGGTCAAGAAAAATATAATCAAAACTCAGTTCTCTTTTTATAATGGCTTTCAAAGCTCTAGAAGCTTCATTCCGGTATATTTCGGATTTGCCTTCCAAGCCGAAGTCCCTGACATTTTCATTGATGACCTGAACAGCCTTGCGATCCATATCCACAAAGATAACCTTGTCCAGGCCCCTGCTTAATGCCTCAATGCCAAGGCTACCGCTGCCGGCAAACAGGTCCAGTCCAAGTCCGCCGGAAAAGTATGGTCCAATCATATTGAAGATGGCTTCCTTCACTTTATCGGTGGTAGGCCTTGTGGAATTCCCCGGTACCGCTTTCAAATAACGGCCCTTCAAGTTTCCTGATACTACTCTCATTATCCATGCTCCTTAAACAAATTGCTTTTTTTATCCTACCACAGATATCCATAAACTTCTATTAGTTCAGACATCCTAAAGCAATTTGGGAAGTTAGATCTCCTGTATATTATCCTGCATTCCTATTCTGGCCATTCGCCCCTTGTGGAAAAAAATCGGTAAAGAGGGTATAAGCATTCCCATTATGGAAATAATGACTGTAACAACATCATTTGAGGATGTTGTTGCCAACCGCGGAGAAGACTTACGTTTCCCCATAAGTTCTTCCTCCGGTTTCTCCTCTCCCTTTGCCTTCTTTCCATATGGATATAGAAGGGGCCCTGCATGTGATGCAGGGTTTTTCTTTTTGTCTTTTAGCCTTCTTCATTTTTAGTGTAGAAAATGCTACATTAATTAATGGAGGAAAAGGAGGAGCAAATGTGATTCAACGTTTTATAGAATTGGGTGAAGGATACGCAGATATTTACGAGCTTATTCAGACTGCCAAAGCGAACCAGCACCGGCTTGCACATCTGATGGTGCTGCAGACTGAGATTAACGGAAAAGAAGTAATCTCCCCGGTTGTCATTCTTCATCCAACAGACCCAGGTAAGTTCCAGGCCCTATACGTATGCAGGGAAGGAATACCAAACCCTAAAAAACTGCCAAATAAGCGCTTTGACTTATTTATGCAAACGGCAGGCGAACTTGGAAAACAAATCATTGAGCTTGATGTAAAACCATCCACCATGTTTCCGGATAAAGAGCTATACTACCAGCACTTGATTGGCATCCTGCGGATGAACCGGTATATTCCGCCCCTTCAGTAATAATACAGAAACCGGCGGAGACATCTTTCACACCCCGCGTATGGCCGAGTTGGGCCGGAAACCTCAAAAAAAAAGCGGAACGCCAAGGCGCTCCGCTTTTATATACCCATCTTGTAATCGTACTCTTTTGCTTTGTCGGGAGCAGAATTTTCATATTCCATTTTTAAAAACGGTTTATAGGAAGGCTCTGCTTTTTTGACAAAGGAATACGAGCTGATTTTTTGGATCAAGGCTTCTGTGTCTTCCATATTGCAATAAAGAACAACATATTTTAGTTTCCGGGAAACATAGTGGACGTTTCCAAATCTTCTTAACATTTTGGCTTGCTTTAAAGAATAAAGCCAAATGATGATTCCCTGTCTTTGACCTATCATATTTTTTCCCCTTCAGAAAACGTTTGCTTCTACATAGTCTAGCATATAAAACCTACTTTTTACAATCTTGGCTGGAAGAAAAAAGCATGGAATCATCCATGCTTTTTAAGAACAGCCACAGCTTCCACCGCTTCCACAGCCGCCGCCACAGGAAGAACCACTATCAAAAAATGGATTTCCTGTAGGTACCTTAACGTTTTTCGAAACGGATCTTCCAATCATGACACTAATCTCATCAAGAAGGCCTTGAAGGTCGTTTTCAGCTTTTTTGAATTCAGATACATTTTCATCCAAATCCACTTCCCTTTTCAACTGCCTGATCTGCCCCATTACTTCCTTATAATCAGGATGGTATTTTCCAAACCGCTGTACTTCTTCATATCGATCCTTCATGGCCGAAAAAGCCCTGATCTTTCCTTGTGTTTCCTTGCTGGACTTTAAATTATATAAACACAGCCGATAGTTTTCGGCTATATCTGAGTCTAAAATCATTCGAACGAGCTCATCCGCTGTATCGAGAATCTCGATCCTTTCTATAGTAGCAAGCACGCTTCGCTCACCTCCGTATCATATTTTAACATAGAAGGGAGTAAAAATAAAAGAAGCTTCCTTAACATGAAAGAAGCTCTAAGATTGAGAATTCATATTTGTGAACATTTGCATCATCATTGAAGCCATTTGGACTCCGTTTGTGAATTTTTGAACCTGGTGCGGAATCGTACGTTCATAAAAATGCAGCGCAGCGATTTCCATTGCCTCAAGCTCCCTTGGATCACGGGAAAGCTTCCGGTACCAATGGGGCTGGATCCTGATGAATTCCTGAAGGTCCTTTCGCTGCTGAATCCGTTCGAGCACATCTTTTCTCATCTTTTTCAGTCTCCTAATCCTTTCTGAATTCGAATGGGTGACGGCTTCCTTCTTTGCCCGGCCCTGATGAGGCCTGGCCCCCAGTAAATTGCGCAAGCACCCCCTGGACAGCTGCGATTGCCTGGCTAATATTGTAGATTTGACCCTGAATTTGGTCGGGATCCATGCCTTTAAATGCGGTAATCATTTTGGACATCCAGTCACCCTCTTTTTCACCAGCCGCTTTCCCTTCCTTGACCCTTTCTCCTTCGCGATAAGGGTCCCACCGCTCATCTTCCTCGCCGAGTAAATACCACTCTTCATAAAGTTCCTGCCATGTAGCTTTTCCGTCCCTTACTTCCTGGATTATTTTGGGATTTCCTTTGACAAATTCCTTGAACTTCTTCACGGAAGGATGCAGTTCTTTGCCTGCCATCATCATCACCCCATCTC
This sequence comes from Mesobacillus campisalis, assembly GCF_000986785.1. GTDB lineage: Bacteria > Bacillota > Bacilli > Bacillales > Cytobacillaceae > Mesobacillus_B > Mesobacillus_B campisalis. The sequence continues at coordinate 216,855 of NZ_LAYY01000002.1, forward strand.
ACGCATTTGCCTATAATACTCTATGTTTTGCTATAGAAAAGGTGATTCATGATACAATGAATCCAGTAATGGGATTGGTAAAATGAAAAAAGAAGCACATTCTCCAGAGAGTTATTATTTATAAACAATAGGACATTGGTGGTCAAAATGGTAACAGCAATTCTTATTCCTGCAATCTTCCTGTATTTTTATTGGGTGACCAGAAAGGAAATGAAGAAAAACGAAGCAGAATGGATAGCCCTCGCTTCCATTCCGGAGGAATCATTTATACAGGGAACAGTCCTTGAAGTACAAGTGGAGAAAGAGCGCTTCTATTATCATCGTTTTAACCATGTGCTCACTATTAAAATCCAATCTGGGAAAAACATCTTCTTTTGCCAAAAAGTAACCCCGCTAACCAGGGAAGTGGACATTCCACAGGTCAGAATTGGTGAAAGCGTGGTCCTTTATGGAAACTGGAAAACAGGATCTTTCCGGATTAACAGGATTATAATCTGTACGTAAAAGCGGAGGACGCTCCTCCGCTCCTTTACTGTTGACCAAACCTTGTGAATCTGCCCTTCACAAGGTTCGACTTGATGACGTACATACTCCTATTGAAGATTTGTTTGATCATGCTCCGAAATTTCCGTTAAGGCAATTTCCGCCTGGCTGTCACTTTGCGGGTTTAGTGCAAGATCGCCAAGAGAAACGATACCAACCAGCCTGTTTCCTTCCACAACAGGAAGGCGCCGGATTTGATGCTCAGCCATTAGTCTTGCCGCTTCATCGGCAGACGTCTCCGGCGAAACTGTTACCAGCTGGCTGCTCATGATTTCCTCAACCTTGGAGGAACCTGGTTTCTTTTCCGCGACACCGCGCACCACGATATCCCTGTCCGTAATCATGCCTACGAGTGTTTCACCATCAACAATCGGAATAGCTCCGACATCATTTTCCTTCATTTTCACTGCGACCTCGAAAACATTATCAAGCATAGTGCATGCTTCGATATTGGAGGTCATGATTTTACGGATTTCTCCCAATCCAATCAACTCCTTTACTAGCGTTCTTTACTTCTATTATGGTTCTCTTTTAAATTAAAATTTATGCTTGGGTTAGACATTGCAACTTCTGATTATTTCTACTATTATTGATACTGTGATATGTGGATATACGGCACGTGCTGGTATGTGTTTTTAGGAGGGATTAGGATGAAATTTGAAAAAACCGGATTGGAAAATTTAAAGGCCGATTTGAATCGCCTGGACGAAGTCATGTCTGACCATGGATTAGTCCGCGAAGGACAGTGGGATTATGACCGTGTTACATATGACCGCTTATTTGATCTTAAGGAAGGCCGGTACTACCTGCGTATTCAAGGGTACACGGTAGAAGGAGATGTAGGAGCGCACAAAGCTGTCATCCAATTGATGGACCCGCTTCTTGGAAAGCATTATTATCCGCATGGTGTGGAATATGGAGAGGGAGAGCATTTCCCCAAAACCCTGGTATCCCAATGCGAAAAGCTTCTGAGCGACATTAAATCCAAAATTGAACCATTCGCGCAGCAATAAATAAGAAAAGCTGCTTATTCAGGCCAAATTTCTTATTTCGGAAAAAAAGACGCAGAACAATGCGTCTTTTTTCTATTCCATGAATGTATCATATCCTTTTCTTTATTACACTTTTTCAGAAAGAAATCAAATCTTCCTGTTTTTCATTGTTTATCGTGCCGGATGCATAATATAATTAAATGGTTCATACAATCTATCCGCAATTGTCTTGCGCTCAGAAAGGGAGTTTTCGTTGTCCAGATTTTTCACGAAGAAGTCTTTGCTCGTTCTATTGGCTGTTTTGCTGATTGCCTTAATGGGATACATAATCCTTCCGGTATCGGTTCCGCTTATCTTTGCTTTCATAACTGCCCTGATTCTTGAACCTGCTGTCCGGTCTCTGCAAAAGAGAAGCAGGATGGGCAGGAAATTTGCTGTCATCATTGTCTTTACTGCCTTTCTCGCCATGCTTGGCTTAACAGGATACATTATAACGACCAAGGTCATTTCTGAAGCAATCAGCATAACAGAGAATGCTCCTCAATATATAAATGATCTAACCAGTCTTTGGGCTGAGGCCCAAGAGCAGTTTGTTGATGCCGCCAAGGAACTCCCCGATGAAATTATCAATGAAATAAATGTCCGTGGGGAAGAATTTCTCATTAGTGTGAGAAACTATCTGCTTGCATTTATCAATATTGACAATTTAAAGGCATTGCTCACCCATATCCCTAATTTTCTGATAAACTTCCTTTTCTATGTAATCGCATTGTTTCTCTTTTTGCTTGATTTACCTCGGCTGAGGGAAAAATTCTATGGGCACCTCCATATAAAAACGGCCGAAAAGGTAAATTTCATAACATCCCGCCTATCAAGTGTCGGCGTTGGTTTCTTTAAGGCTCAATTCCTTGTCAGTGTGATTATTTTCATCGTATCTTTGTTTGGGTTATGGCTTATTTTGCCTGAAGTAGCCTTAGTCATGTCATTGGTAATATGGCTGATCGATTTCATTCCGATTCTTGGCTCCATCATCATATTAGGCCCATGGGCAGCATTTCATCTTTTGACGGGAGACATTGTCCTCGGTACAAAGCTGGCCATTCTCGCTTTAATCCTTCTGGTAATCAGGCGTACCGTCGAACCCAAAGTCATGGGAACACATATAGGACTGTCCCCGCTGCCCACTTTTATTTCAATGTACCTTGGCCTTAAAATCCTTGGTGCTGCAGGCTTTATAATCGGCCCCATGCTCGTGATCATCTTTAATTCCGCCAAGGAAGCCGGAATGTTCAAAACCAATTTTACAATTTAAACGGCCTTATTTTGCAAGAAAAGCCGAACCGGGTTAATTCCCGATTTCGGCTTTTTTCTTTAAAAGAAGTCGTAAAAAAATGAAGAGAACGAGGGTAATTTACGGCTGAAGGCCTGGATATCCGATTCCGATCCTAGTATTTCCCCCATCTCCGACTGCTCTTCCATATTCCTGTATCCCAAAAGCAAGGCGCTTAATGAGTTAATGGTTAAGCGGAGCCCTTTCTGTGGAGGATAGGTGCATTGGCTGCCAGCTTTAGGCCCGAAGAATTTCACTTCGCCGTCCGCTATCAAATAGGTGCCCGTATTCCAAGGGGCTGCCTCGTCCGAAACATGGAGGAAGACTTGCTGATTTGTTTCCAGAAACGGATACTGATTCAAAAATGATATGGCATCCACAATCCTGCCCATAAAATATGGAGAAAGTTCAACTTTTTGTTTTGGGTGCCCCAGAAAAAACGGCAACGGATCATAAACGGAAGTAGTCACTTCAACCTTATCCACCATGGAATCATGCTGGCAAATAAAATTCCATAACTGTATGCGGGCAATATGATCGACAGCAACATATTCATGAACATTCAACAGATTGTTTTTTAGTTTATATAATACATACCCTTTAGGTTCCTCATGTTCGTCATAATACACCGCGGCTGTCAAATCATGATATACATGGTCAAGCCACCAATCCCGGGGACGAACTAGCATGCAGGAATACCTCTGGGCATATTGGTCATAGACTGCCTCTATGTCATGATTATGTGAAGCCTTTGTCAGCCTTTTTATGCTTCCTCCACCTGCTTCTTTAATCATGCGTAAGCTGCCTTTTTCAATGGTCACTTTTTTATAGTCGGAAATGATTTCCCAGCCAAACCTCCGGTAGAAACCTATGTCAAAAGGATGCAGGAAGGATATGGACTGTCCTTTTCCCTTCATTTCCCTCAAAGCTTCGCTAATCAATTCCCTTACATGTCCTTGACGCCTGTACTCAGGGTAAGTCGCCACTCCGGCAATCCCGCCCATTTCCCACTCTTTGCTTCCAATCCAAACTTTTAATGGAAGGATATGAAGCTTGGCAGCAAGGTCTTCTCTTTCCCAAATCCCGAGTATGTGGTGCTTCTTCAACATTTCTTTTCTCTTTTCGATTTGGTCAGGAGGGACGTCATATTGAAATGCATACTCGGAAAGCTTTATCGCTCTCTCAAAATCCTCCTCCTGAAGTCTCTTTATCTCCATACGGTTTCCTCCCTGGCATTTATTCTCTCTGACAGATTCGTTGTCTGGCCATTCATTTCCTTCTGAATGCAGCCTAACCTTATAAATAAAAAATGCTGCCTCATGGCAGCATTTCACGGTCCAAAATCAGCTCCCCAAAATAGCTTTTATTAGGGAAGTTGTCTCTCCACCCTTATAAAGAACATACAAAAGGAAATAGACGATTACGCCTGTGATGGCAGTGAAAAACCAGACAATGCTCGTTATTGGGCCTAGTCTCCGGTGAAGAATCAATCTGTTCTTATACCCGCTCCACAGGGAAATGATTCCCAGTACAGCACCACTGGTAGCAAGGGTAATATGGAAAATCAGAAATAACGTATAGTAAATTTTAATGTCATCAGGGCCCCCGAACGATGTATTTCCAATAAAAATGGTCCGGGAAGCATAAATGACAAAGAATATGACAGCAAAAATACCGGCAAGCGTCATTGTTTTCTTATGTGCGTCCAGTTTGCGCTGCGAGATTTGCCACCAGCCAATTGCAACACAAATTGCGCTTATTACAATAAATGTTGTACTGAGGGTAGGAAGGACAGGAAGGTTTTGCATACTCATTTTCCTCTCTCTATTGAATATCTATTTCTGTTTTTTATTCTGCAGGTCTTGGCGCCTGATACATGGTATATTCATCTTCAGCCGGTTCATTTTCCTGTTCGCTTCGGTACCATGAGAAAAAGGCATGAGCCAGGACAACACCATAGACGATTTCCTGGATTATCTTCATTAGTACCCCTCCGAGCTGCTGATCTTCCAGCAGTGAAAGGGAACTGAACATTTCCGGGCCGCTCAGGTTCAATCCTGCCAAGGTTGATGCAGGTACACAAAGTTCAAGCGCTTGAGCCCATGCCTGAGGATCTGAAAAGGTAGCGTAAAGGGAAGTGTTTGCAAAGATAATCAAAGCACAGGCAGGTGTGATTAAAACACCATCGGCAAAAATATAGCCAACCTTTTTCAACCCGGATAATGTCTGGTGCTCAGGCAGAACATTTAGCAGCGGCCACCACATGGCGATGGCAAAGACGAATAGCATGGTAGTATAGGCTGCATGAAGCCACATATCGGTTTTCACCACATCAAAAATTAATGGGATATGGTAGAAGGAAAAGAATCCATTAAATAAAACCAGGGCAATAAGCGGTTTGGTCATAAACGCAAAGATCGGCTTAATGACCGGTTTATTTAAAACGCTTCTCCAAAGCCAATTGGGCATGCCAAGGATAAGGAACGGTGGGATTATCAGGTATAGTGCTGCCATTTGAATCATGTGGGCGTAAAACGTGATATGTCCTAATAAATCAAGCGGCGACCCCTTCACCACATAAAGCAGGACGATTCCCACCGTAAAGAACGCAATCTGTTTTTTGGTTCCTCGTGTTCCTCCATCGAACCTTCGATAGTGCTTAAGGACAATCAGATAGTAGGCAGCCAGAATCAACATGAGAGCCAGCAAATAAAAAGGGCTCCAATTGGCCCGAAAACCAAAAAGATCAAGAGAAAACATAATTATCACCTCATAGGAAATAAGGAAGCATTATTTTCATTATACCTTTTCCGGCTGCAGCACCGCAATGAAAGCACCTATCTTTTAAAAGGATGAAAAAACTTCCAAAGCTTACATTACAAGTTTTAAGCCGGTTACCTTGGCTAAACGTCCCGCTCCCGTTTCTATCATGGCGCTTGCCTTTTTTATAAAACGAAGAAAAAACCGGCCGGTTAACAGCCGATTTTTTCCTAGGAAATAATAGATTACCACCAGATGATTGTCGTGAAAGCCAGAATGGTCACAGCAGCCACTAGAACCCCTGAATAGAGGAAAAGCTGCACTGCCTCATGGCCTTTATGACTCATGTGCATAAAATAATACAATTGGAAAATTACCTGGACAACAGCCAAGAGAATGATAAACGGAGCAATAAACCAGCTTGAAAAGTCGCCGAAGCCCACTGCAGCGAACGCCATCAGCGTCAGGAAAATCATGAGAGAGAACGTGATAACCTGGTATCTCATTTCCTCTGCATTCTTCCTGCGCCGGTATTCGATATCAACTCTTGGGTTACCGGTAGTTGGTTGTTGATTCGCCATATTATCCCACCATTCCCATTAGATATACGACTGTAAAGATAAATACCCAAACTACGTCGATAAAATGCCAGTAAAGGCTGGCAACATAGAATTTTGGTGCCGTATAGAGGTCAAGTCCGCGCTTGGAGTTACGCACCATCAAGGTAATGAACCATGCAAGACCAAAAGCAACGTGTGCTCCGTGAAAGCCTACAAGTGTATAGAACGCAGAACCAAAAGCACTGCTTGTAAATGTATGGTGGAACTCATGAACATAATGATTAAACTCATAGATTTCCAGCCCAAGGAATGCAAATCCAAGCAATACTGTTATCCCCAGCCAAAGCTGCATCTTCTTAAAATCGAAATTTTTCATATGGTACATAGCGTACACACTTGTCAAAGAACTCGTTAATAGAATCATCGTCATCAAAAATACCAGCGGCATTTCGAATAGGTCTTTCGCAAGTGCATGGTCGGTACCCGGAACCTTATCCTTCAGTGCAAGGTAGGTCGCGAAGAGAGTGGCAAACAGCACCGTCTCTCCGCCCAGGAACAACCAAAAGCCCAAAAATTTGTTTTTCGCTTCAAGGGTAGATTTTTCAGGCGACGCAGGCCATGTTTCAGGTGTGAATTTTTCTTCAGCTTGCATTATGCCTTAACCCCCTTATCTTCATCTTCGAGTAAATCTTCTTTATGGATATGATAGCCATGGTCATCCTTTATCGAACGTACCATCATCGAACCGAACGTGATGGCCAAACCGGCAATCAATACAGGAAGACCCCAGGCATGATCAACACGGTACATCACACCAAAAGCGGCAATGAATAATCCTAAGGAAATCATGAATGGGATGAACGAATTATTCGGCATATGGATATCGCCAATTGGTTCGGCCGGTGTCATTTCTTTGTTCCCATTCATTTTTTCAATCCAGTAAGGGTCCAAACCGCGTACCAATGGAAGCTGCTTAAAGTTGTAGAATGGCGGCGGGGATGGAAGAGCCCACTCAAGAGTACGGCCATCGCCCCATGGGTCATTGCCAACCTTAACGTTTTTCACACTGGTAATAACAATATTGACAAGAAGTACAATCGTAGCAACAGCCATTAAAAAGGCCCCAATTGTCGAGATGAGGTTTCCAGTTTCCAGCCCCTGTCCTGGCAGGAATGTAAAGATACGGCGAGGCATACCTATCAGCCCAAGGAAATGCTGGATAAAGAAAGTAAGATGGAAACCTATCAGGAATAGCCAGAAGGTTATTTTACCCAAAAGCTCATTTAGCATCGTACCAAACATTTTCGGCCAGTAAAAATGTGTTCCTGCAAGCAATGCGAATACTACACCACCGACGATAACATAGTGGAAGTGTGCGACAACAAAGTAAGTATCGTGATACTGGTAGTCTGCAGCAGCCGCACCGAGCATAACCCCGGTTACTCCTCCCATAACGAAAGAAGGAATAAATGCAACAGCATACAGCATTGGGGTTGTGAACTTAATGCTTCCGCCCCACATTGTAAAAATCCAGTTGAAAATTTTAATACCTGTCGGCACGGCGATGGCCATTGTTGCTACAGCAAAAATCGCGTTCGCAATCGGTCCAAGGCCAGTTGTGAACATATGGTGAGCCCAGACCATGAAACCAAGGAATCCAATCAGGACTGTAGCGAACACCATGGATGAATATCCGAAAAGACGTTTTCTAGAGAATGTCGCAAATATTTCCGAGAAAATTCCGAAAGAAGGCAAGATGAGAATATACACTTCAGGGTGCCCGAAAATCCAGAAAAGGTGTTCCCAAATAATAGTATTTCCGCCCATTGTATGGTCGAAGAAGTTCGCTCCGAACATGCGGTCAAACGTCAAAAAGAATACACCGATCGTTAATGGAGGGAACGCGAACAAAATGAGTGCTGATGCTACAAAAGTAGACCATGTGAACAGCGGCATGCGCATATAGGTCATCCCCGGCGCACGCATGTTAATGATTGTTACGAGGAAGTTAATCCCTCCGATAAGTGTTCCAAAACCTGCAATCTGCAGCCCCAGTGCATAAAAATCGATTCCATGCCCTTCTGATGCCAAGGAAAGCGAAGCATAGGATGTCCAGCCTGCATCAGGCGCTCCGCCAAGGAACCATGAAAGGTTAAGGAAGATTCCGCCAAAGAAAAACAGCCAGAAACCCAGCGAGTTAAGGAACGGGAACGCCACGTCACGCGCACCGATTTGGAGCGGCATGACAGCATTCATAAATGCAAATAAAAGCGGCATGGCAGCAAGGAAAATCATTGTTGTTCCATGCATAGTAAGGATTTCGTTATAAAGACCCGCGCTTACAAAGTTATTGTTCGGTATTGCAAGCTGGATCCGGATGAACATTGCTTCCAATCCACCAAGGAGGAAGAAGAATCCACCGGCAATCAAGTAAAGAATGGCGATTTTTTTATGGTCTACCGTTGTCAGGTAGTCCCATATTACAGCGCCAACTCCTTTTTTCTGAGCATAGGTACTCACAGTTTTACCTCCCTTAAGTCCCCTATTATTCTTGGACCTTTAAGCCCATTAGGTATTCAGTAACCGCATCAATCTCTTCGTCGGACAGGTCGTATTTGCCTGTCATCTTGTTTCCTGGCTTGATTGCTTCAGGGTCTTTAAGCCATTTTTTTATGTTTTCTTCATTGTTTTCAAGTATACCGGCAACTAGTGTGCGGTTTCCAAAGTCGGTGAGGTTTGGACCCATCCGGGCTGCCTCAGGAGTTGTATTTGCAGGTGTTACAGCATGGCAGCCGATACAGCTGTTGTTGAAGACTTCCTGTCCAGCTTGTGCTTCTGCTGTCTCAGCCTGTACAGGCTCAGTCACCGCTTTCATATCTGTTACCCACTGGTCAAATTCGGCACGTGGAAGCGCCTTGACCTTAAAGTCCATCAATGCATGGGAAGGTCCGCAAAGCTCGGCACATTTCCCATAGAAAATCCTCCCCGCTTCATCGGCTGCTGCATCATCGAAGTTCAGCCAGAAGCGATTGATGTTTTCAGTGTTCGTATCCATTTTTCCGCCAACAGAAGGAATCCAGAATGAGTGCTTAACATCGGATGCGATCAAGTTGAAATAAACTTTTTCATCTGTAGGGACAATCAAATCCTGGCTGGTGACAATCTCCTCATTTGGATATTCAAACTCCCACCAGTAAAGGTTCGCACGGACATTGACGACCAATGCATCGGTTTTTCCATCCTCGTTCTTCTCGTCCATCGGAGACACATCGGCGAGCTTAAATGTAGCTGCGACAGTCGGAATGGCCAGAACGAAAACCAAAAGAATCGGGATGGCAGTCCAAATGATTTCAAGTTTATGGCTGCCTTCCACCTGTTTTGGGATCTCATTCTCGCTCTTCCGGCGGAAACGAGTGATAGCAATGATAAATAATACAGTTACGATTACGATAACCCCAACCATGATGGCTGTACTGAGCAACATGAGATCAAATTGCAATTGAGCAACTTCACCCGCTGGCTGCAGTGCAGACAGAAAAGGTTCTCCGCAGCCGGCCAAAAGGGCCATCACTGCAAATAACGGTAGCAGACGCCATTTCGCAAGCCTTTTCATAATTTTCTTCAAACCCCTCTTTCGTAAAGAATTCATTATATGATTCTGAAAATAATATATGGATAAATTCTCTCCAGGATGGACCCGAAGAGAAAGTCCTAACTTATGTGTGTTAAATCAAGGTGACAATCACCATTGCAACGAAAAGAATCGTGAGATATTGCAGGGAATAGACAAACATCAGTTTCGCCCATATTATATCATCCTTAAACTTTCGGGCATACACTCCCAGGGCCAGCCAGCCAATATTCAACGCTGTTGCCAGCACAAGGAACGGAATCCCCAGTTCTGTTAGCAGGAACGGCAGCGGCAGCAGGGCTGTAACCCACAAAACAATCGATTGTTTTGTCTTTTTGAATCCTTTAACCACTGGAAGCATTGGAATGTTTGCTGCACGGTATTCCTCCGCCCTTCTCATCGCAAGTGCATAGAAATGTGGCGGCTGCCAAATGAACATAATGAGAAACAGCACCCAGGCCATGACGTCAAGATTCCCGTCAACAGCGGCCCACCCAATTAATGGGGGAACTGCACCAGAGACGCTTCCGACAATCGTATTCGAGACATGCAGGCGTTTGGACCACATCGAGTAGAGGACAACATAGCTGAAAACGCCAATCAATCCAATGACACCTGCCGTTACAGTGGTCATGAAAAGAAGAAGTGAACCAATTCCAACCAGCAGGAAACCGAGCACCATTACTTTTACAGGCTCCACTTTCCCGGTGACTGTAGGTCGCCCTTTCGTTCTTTCCATCAAATGATCGATGTCACGGTCAATATAATTATTCAAGCTGCATGACCCGGCAATAATCAGGGATGATCCAATCAAGGTCAGAAATACAATATCCAGATTATCCAGGAAGCGCAAACCACTGAAATGGAGCGCGAGCCAAACCCCTGTAAAGGTTGTTATTGCATTGGAATTAACAATGCCGATTTTAATCAGGGCAAGGAAATCCTTCCATGCAGAAGTTTCGCCGACACCTGCTTCAAGGGTCTTTGGGCCGCCATCCACCACAGCTTCGCTGTAGGCTTTCGGACTCGACATTCTATATCCTCCTTTATATCAAATATAACTCCACAAAAGGTCTAGCCATCTATACGTACACTAAGCTAGTTATTACTATATTCATCATGGAAAAGGTGATAAATGTTTGCGTAGAAAAATAAACACTCCTGATGTATATTAAATCACACTTTAACTAGTTTTTGTGAATTTTTTTTGAACAAAATGTAGATGTTTTGTGACAAGACGGTTAAATGCAGCTGCCTGTAAAGCCTGAGTCAATTTTCCTCCTTCATTAGAAGAGAACATCTATTAAAACTAATATTTATGCCGGTGAAAATTATGTATTTTCCAATAATATTTAACTTTCTTAAGTATTATTCATTTTTAGTTTCCAGCCTATCCTCCCTGTTTACCTTATTACTATCAAAACTGGGAGAAACAAGCAACTCTTTTGACTCGGCCATCCCTATATTTGAGTATTGAATAATACCGCGGGATTGTGTACTATCGATAAGTATGGAGCCTAACTTCCTTGTCCTTTTATTCGAAAACTCGATATGATGGATAGGGACGGACTCCTTCAAACACATCAACATTCATTATAATTGCATACGGACCATATGACAACTCATCGAATTACTAAACAAGCAGGTGACTAAATTGAAACGATCCTTAAAATGGCTTGCCGTCCTCACAACGATCGGCATGCTCTTCGTATTGCTCGGCGGTGCACTTGTGACCAAGACCGATTCCGGCATGGGATGCGGCCGCTCCTGGCCGCTTTGCAATGGAGAGCTTATACCTTCCGAAATCACACCGGAACTTGTAATTGAATTTGCACACCGCCTTGTCTCCGGGGCCCTTGGAATCATGGTGCTTGTCCTCTCTATCTGGACATGGAAATCAATTGGGCATATTCGCGAGACAAAGTTTCTTGCATTTCTTTCCTTCTTCTTTATCCTTCTTCAAGGATTGATTGGCGCGGCTGCTGTTGTTTGGGGACAGAATGACTTCATCCTCGCTCTCCATTTCGGAATATCGCTTATTTCTTTCGCAGCTGTACTGCTTTTGACCTTGCTGATTTTTGAAGTAGACAAAAAGTTCGATGCCAAGAGCCTTGTGATTGATAAGAGAATGTCCTTTCATATCATTGGAATAACTGTATACAGTTACATTGTCGTTTATACTGGTGCGCTGGTCCGCCATACTAATGCAAGCCTTGTCTGCCCTGACTGGCCTCTTTGCGTGAACACGGCTCCAGGATTTCCTGAAAATATGTATGAATGGGTTCAAATGGGCCACCGGGGTGCTGCAGGACTGATATTTATCTGGATTTCCTATGTCACTATCCTGGCAGTGCGCCATTATAAACACCAGAAAGTGATTTACTGGGCTTGGGTTATATCATTCATCCTCGTTTCGCTGCAGGTTATTGCCGGAGCGCTGGTAATTTTCACAAGGCTCAACCTTTATATTGCCTTGGCACACGCGTTCTTTATTTCCTGCCTCTTCGGAGTCCTGAGCTACATGATCCTTCTGCTTTCAAGAAACAAAAGAAACGCTGTGCTTACAGGCCAATCAGCGGAGAGCGTACCAAATACCAAAATCATTACGCCTACTCAATAAAAAAGAGCTGCCATTCGGCAGCTTTTTTTATGACTAATTTATGCAAACTAGGACTTCACCCTGAAACCGCCTTGCCACGTGGCTGGGGCAGGCTTTGGCTCTTCCCCCTCTTTTTGGTGTTTATATTTTTCCTCAAACTTCACAAACATGGAAACATTGACAAGTATCCCCATCGCAACGGCCATCTGAAGAAGGGAAGATCCTCCGTAACTGACAAAAGGAAGTGTAACGCCTGTTAACGGGATAATCCCTGTTGCTCCGCCAAGGTTAATGAACGACTGAATTCCAATCATGCTGGAAATGCCTATGGCCAATAGACTCCCAAACGGGTCTTTACACTTGAGGGCAATTAAAATGCCTCTTAATACAATGAAGGCCAGGCTAAGAACCACAAACCCCACTCCGAATATCCCAAGTTCTTCCGAAATCACCGCAATAATGAAGTCTGTATGAGCCTCGGGCAGGTAGCCCAGCTTCTGCACACCCTGACCCAACCCAAGTCCTGTAATGCCTCCCGAGCCAATCGCATAATAGGAGTTGGCCAGCTGGTAGCCGGTATCCGCCTCGTCAGAAAAAGGATCACTATAGGAGGTCAGCCTGGCCATCCGTTTTTCGGAAAAAATTTCATTTTGCATCAGAACAGCCATAGGGGCTACTACACAGAAAACAATAAGGATCAGTCTAATAATGTTTTTCAAATTCATGCCAGAAGACAGAATAATCGTCGAAGCAATCAGGAATATAATACCGGCTGTACCGAAGTCGGGCTGTACCGCAACGAGCAGGCAGACTAGGGACAAATACACAAGCGGAGGCACAACCCCTTTGTTGAATTCATTTATGTAGGATTGTTTCTTCGCATATACAGCCGATAAGTAGATGATGACGCTAAGCTTGGCAAACTCGGAAGGCTGTATGCTCCGGGCACCAACCTCAATCCAGCTGAGTGCATTGCCCGCTACCTTGCCGACCACAAACAGGACGCAAAGCCCTATCAAAGACGCCATCACCATCGGAAGGAGGATCTTTGTGCTCTTCATGGCCTTATACGGAAACAGGGCCATAAAAACGAACACAACGGCTGCCATAAGCAAATTGATCTTTTGTTTCTCGTAAAAAAAGTCACTCGGTACACCGTGCCACGTCACCAGACTTGCACTGTAAACCATGACAAGCCCGAATAAAGATAAGAGGGCAATAACAATGATTAAGGAGTAATCATAGGATCGTACAATTTTTTTGAACATCGTCTCTTCCCCATCTTCCAAGTTGTTTTAACTATTCTACCAATGCTGTGAATTTCCTACCATGAAAATGGAAGTTGACAAAAAAACTCAAACAATTCCATTGAACTGTTTGAGTTTTAAGCGTCCTATTTACGCGTAGAAGCTTCATGAAGGGCTGATAGTTCGCGTTCCAGCTCACCCAGGATTTGTTTCCCTTCCGACTCTTCAATTAAACCTAATCTAACGGCAAAATCTATTTCCCTTGATAATCCAAACATTTGCGTATCCAGAACCTCTTCATAGAGAGGACATTGGGGCATTGTGAGGTTATCCATCTGTACTTTAATAAGTTTTAATATTTTATCAGCGTCGGCCTTCAATATGGCCTGGGCTTTCTCCTGATGATTAACGATCATTTCGGACGCCAACATTGATCCCCCCGTTTCCGAGCATAACCCAATCCTTCTATAAATTTTACCGGTTAATCCGTAAAAAAGCAAGACTATTAAATATTCATGAACTTAATTTGACCTTCCTGATTTCAGTGAAAATGACAATTCCCTGCATTACCGTTATACTTAAGTTATCTACCTTAGTCGTTTTTTATGAAGGGAGCACAATCATGGAGACAATTATACCGATTCGCGGAAAAGTTACTTATCCCATCACACTGGATCCTGGCGTCTGGATCTTTGATGACAGGAAAGCCGACCTGGATACATATTTCCAAAACCCGGAGGAGGCAGATGACGAACTTGAACGTTATACAAAATCGATTTCTGCCCATTGGGACAGGGAAATCATGGAGGGAGCAGTATTCCCGCCCACACTCAAAAGCGAAAAAAAGTATGAAAAGCAAAAAATCCTGGAGGGAACTTTCGGCATTCCGCTTAAACCTTTCCTGAATAACGCAGGTATAACAGCGGATGCATCCCATTTAGTCATAGAACATGCCGAAGGTGAAACAGAATTGCCTTTGGAGGAAGCCTATAATATCATACTTGGCTTTTCCAAAGACGGTAAGCCGCTGACCGAAGACGGGCCTGTCCATGTCTATTATGGCGATGGATCCAACAAGGATAATCCAGTCAAACATGTCAGGCAATTTCGGATTAAATAAGAAAAGCGCAAGCGCCTTCGGAACAATCTAAAGGCGGATTGTTCCTGAGATGCTTATTCATAGAAGCTTCCCTTAATGCTCAGCCCCGACCAGCATAAGACGCTCCAGAATAGAAGGCGTCCTTTGCCTTCAATTTTGGAGTGGCTTATGACCTCGAGGGGCTGGGCGCTGGAGCTGGACAGTTATCTAGGAGCAGAACCGTATATCTCTATTTGAATAAACGGACTGAAGCCAGTCCGTTTATTTGAGGAGGTCTGCCGCCAGCTGGGCAAGTGCAGACCTTTCCCCCTTCACCAGCTTTACATGGCCTGAAATTTCCTGATTCTTGAACTTCTCGACCACGTATGTAAGCCCATTGTTATAGGCATCCAAGTAAGGGTGGTCAATTTGATCCGGATCTCCCATGAGCACGATTTTGCTTCCCTCGCCAACACGTGTCAAAATGGTTTTGATTTCGTGTTTTGTCAGATTTTGCGCTTCATCAATAATGATAAACTGATCAGGAATGCTTCTACCCCTTATATAGGTCAGTGCCTCTACCTCAATTGATCCCATGCCAGCCAATATCGCATCCAGCTCACCTGGCTTTTTCGTGTTGAATAAAAACTCCAGATTGTCAAATATCGGCTGCATCCACGGCCGCAGTTTTTCCTGTTTTTCCCCGGGAAGGAACCCAAGATCCTTTCCTACCGGAACAATCGGCCTGGCCACCAAAAGCTTTTTGTATCTGCCCATATCCTCCGTCTGGTATAGCCCGGTGGCAAGCGCCAGGAGCGTTTTGCCTGTACCGGCTCTCCCGGTTAGCGTCACTAATGGCAAATCTGTCCGAAGCAGCAGTTCGAGGGCCATTACCTGTTGGACGTTCCGCGCCCTTATTCCCCAAATTTGTTTTGCTTCGTGGTCAAAAATTAATTTTCGCAAATATTTCTTCTTCTTGTCCACAATTCCAATCCCTGAAGCGGAACTGCCAAGAAGGTCTCTTAACAGCACAAACTGATTAGGATAAAAGGGTTGGCTAGCCACTTCTCCGAGGGTAAGTTCGCCTTTCTCATAAAACTTGTTCAGCAGAGATGTTTCTACATATACTTCCGTGAACCCCGTATGAAGATCGTCCCTTTCCACCACCCTGTCGCTTAAGAAATCCTCTGAAGTCAGGCCGATTGCATCTGCTTTCACCCTTACAAGAGCATCCTTGCTGACAAGGATAACTGGCCTTCCCGCTTCCTTTGTCTGCTCTTCCAAAGAGAGGTTCTTGGCTACAGCAAGGATCCGGTTATCATTGGTTTTTTCAACAAAAATCTCCTGAAGCTGATGAAAGGAACGGTGGTTAAGTTCAATTCTCAATGTCCCCCCACTTTCAAGGAGTATTCTCTCATGCAGCTTCCCTGTCTCCCTTAGCCCGTCAATAAGCCTGGACACCTGCCTGGCATTTCGCCCAATCTCATCCATATACCGTTTTTTTGAATCCACCTCTTCAAGAACCACTGCTGGAATGACTACTTCATTATCCTGGAAGGAAAAAATGGCATGTGGGTCCTGCAGCAGGACGTTAGTGTCAAGTACGTATATTTTTGTCAAATTTCTGCCTCCTACGCTCCTGATTTATGGGCCGCCAAACCACCATCGGCGGGGACTTTGGTAAAATATATGTTTTTCGGTATAAAGATAGACTGGATTTTGCACAATACCTTGTAGGCGAATCATTTTGTTAACCAATTTTCTTACTCGGGAAACCAGGTCTCTTTACAATATGATAAAAGGGGTGCTCAGGATGAAACATGTATTAATGATTTTTACATTGATTCTGTTGACGGCAGGCTGCGGAGCCGGCAACAATACAGCCAGGGAGCAGCAAGATGACAGGGTTGGCGTTAAGAACACAGCAATTGAACATGAAGACAGACAGCAAGATGTCGATAAGGCCAATTACCTCGCACAGCTTGCCGAAAGGGTTCCAGATGTAGAGAACGCTACAGCCATCGTCATCGGCAATGTAGCGGTAATAGGCATAGATGTGGACGCCAACCTGGAACGTTCCGAAGTTGGGTCCATTAAATATTCAGTTGCCGAAAGCATGAAGGATGACCCGCATGGAGCTGGAGCCATCATTATTGCTGACCCTGACATGAATGCAAGGCTGAGGGAAGTTGCGGAGGATTTTCGGGTTGGCAGGCCATTGCAGGGAATCCTGAACGAACTGGCCGATATTACTGGAAGGCTGATGCCGGAAGTACCTGCAGACCTTATTGACCCTCATTCCGATAAAGCCCCGCAGCAGCCAGACGGAAAGCTGGATAACCAGGAGCAGCAGAACCTTGAACAGAAACAGGACCGGCAATCAAAACAACACATGAATAACAATCCAAGCGGAAAACAGGAGTCTAACCGGCAGAATCAGCCCCAATAACTATATTTCTTACGGTTTTCCGGACCTAATCAAGGGCGCGGGGCCGGTTTTCTGCATAAAAAAAAGCTTAGTCCAGCGGGGCTAAGCTTTTCTCATGGCCTCCATTATTTGTCTGTCCAGCCGGGATGCGGCTTCTTTATCATACGTTTTATCATAACCAGGCTCGGTCACTATTTTTGAACCGTAAAACATAACATCCCGAACTTCTTCAATCTTCATTTCAACGAGTGACATTTTTAGTGGGATACCGCTTAGCTTCTCTTCTTTAACCGCCGCGCTCCCCTGGATCGAAAAAGTGGATTCGTTGGCAATCAGGCTAATGGCTGCCTTGTTATTTTCCTTGATATTTTCAATGATGCGAGAGCGGGAATCTACTGCAATAAGGATTGTCTGCTCATCCTTGGCCAATAGCCAGGAGATGGCACTGACATTGGGTCCCCCTGTTTCATGGTCAATTGTCGCAATCGTTACAAACCGTTCAGACTGTAATTCATCGAATAATGCTTTTGTCAGTTTTGTTTCCACTTCATTCGCCATTATCCTTCCTCCTTACACTAATCTCATCTTACTACGGCAAAAGCGGAAGGGCAAATTATGTGTTATTCTCGATTCCATGCACTCAGGTGATATACTATAATAGATATCAGCAAATAATAGAACCGAAGCATGAGGTGAAAATTTTGAGAGTAAAGTGCGTAATATGCGATAAAATTGAGTCCATAAATGATGACACACTACAGGCCAAACAGCTCAGGAACAGGCCCATTCATACCTACATGTGCAACCCGTGCCACGAACGGATAGCAGCAAACACGAAGAAACGCATGGCAACTGGCAACTTCCGACTGTACAGATCCCCTGCGGAAAACAATGAATGGTAATGATGACATGACAAAAAACCAGTGTGCGGCGGCACACTGGTTTTTTACATGATAAGAAAGGCGCTTGGGCTTTTCTATTCTTCAGGGTAGTTGGGGTACTTTTCCGGCTCGCCATTGATTTGGTCAATCATGACTTCAATCAAATCCCGCGGAAATCGGTATGTCTTGTCCTCCCCATTCTTTTCAAGGGATACATAGTACATTTGCTCATCGGTTTTCACTTCCGGCACCTGTACGCCATGTTCATCAGCCAGGATTTCTTCGAACAGGGCTTTCGTATCGACAGCAGCTGTATCTTCAGGCCGTTCATCAACGACGACTTTTATGGTCAGCCAATTATAAATGGCATCCTGCAGCGAATTCATTTCGAATCACCTCAACCTGCATCCATTTCCTGCTTTTTATGCAGGCGGAGACGCATTTTATAAATTATCAGGATCAGCGCTGCCACTACAAGTCCTTCTGCCATGGGTAAAAATACCCCCAGGGCAGTCAGCACTGTACACCCCAGAATAAGAAAGAGGTAAATCAATACTGACTTTCCGATTGGAAGCGTCTTAGCAAAACCCAGCTTGTATACGAGAATACTCAGAAGTGTAATCGTTAAATAGAGCATCCACATACCGAGCTCGGGGTTTTCATCTACTCTATACAATGCCGCAAAAAAACTTAGACGCTGGCTTATATCCATACTGCTTCCCCCTATTTATCTTGCTCTGCGTATTTCTTCTTCTTCGCAATCCGTTCACGTTCATTTTTATCAAGAATTTTCTTCCGCAGACGGATGGATTCCGGAGTTACTTCACAGTATTCATCGTCATTCAAATACTCAAGAGATTCCTCCAGGGTCATGATCCGCGGCTTTTTAATGACCGAAGTTTGATCCTTGTTGGCAGAGCGAATATTCGTGGCTTGTTTTACTTTTGTGATGTTGACAGTAATGTCATTTTCACGAGTATGCTCGCCGACAATCATTCCCTCATAAATTTCGGTTCCAGGCTCGACAAAAATAGTTCCTCGATCTTCTACGCCCATTATACCATAAGTGGAAGCTTTTCCGCTCTCCATTGAGACCAGAACACCCTGCCTCCTGCCACCTACCTGGCCTTTCTGCATCGGCTGGTAGCTGTCGAAGGTATGGTTGATGAT
Source organism: Mesobacillus campisalis (assembly GCF_000986785.1). Lineage (GTDB taxonomy): Bacteria > Bacillota > Bacilli > Bacillales > Cytobacillaceae > Mesobacillus_B > Mesobacillus_B campisalis. Next base: position 236,074 of record NZ_LAYY01000002.1, read on the forward strand.
TCCGTATCCACGTGTCAATGTCAGGAACTCTGTTGTATACCCAATCAGCCCGCGAGCAGGGACATTGAATATTAACCGGACTTGCCCGCTGCCGTTGTTAATCATATCGAGCATTTCACCTTTTCGTGCTCCAATGGACTCCATAACTGAACCTGTATTCTCTTCAGGAACGTCAATCTGTACGCGTTCAATCGGCTCGCAGCGCACACCGTCGATTTCCCTGACAATAACTTCAGGCTTGGATACTTGAAGTTCATAGCCTTCACGGCGCATGTTTTCAATCAGAATGGAAAGATGCAGTTCACCGCGGCCGGAAACAATCCACTCATCCGGGGAATCGGTATTGTCAACACGCAGGGAGACATCCGTCTGCAGCTGTGCACGAAGTCTTTCTTCAATTTTCCGTGCTGTCAGGTACTTTCCTTCTTTGCCGGCAAAAGGACTATTGTTAACAAGGAAAGTCATCTGGAGGGTAGGCTCGTCAATTCGAAGAACTGGCAGTGCGTCCTGGTGTTCGACGGGACATACTGTTTCCCCAACATTGATATCTTCCATTCCGGAAACAGCAATCAAGTCTCCAGCTTTAGCTTCCTGGATTTCTTCCCGCTTCAAGCCAAAGAAACCAAACATCTTGGTTACCCTGAATTGCTTTACAGAACCATCCAGCTTCATCAATGCAACCTGCTGGCCCACTTTCATTGTTCCGCGGAATACACGGCCAATGCCGATACGGCCAACATAGTCGTTATAATCAAGGAGTGCCACCTGGAACTGAAGCGGTTCTTCCTGGTTGTCAACCGGGGCTGGAATATGGTCCAGAATCGCTTCGTAAAGAACTTCCATGTTTTCATCCTGTTTGTCCGGTGTCATGCTCGCCGTTCCATTGATTCCAGAAGCATATACCACCGGGAATTCCAACTGGTCTTCGTCCGCTCCAAGCTCAATGAACAAGTCAAGGACTTCATCCACGACTTCGCCAGGACGGGCAAAATCACGGTCAATCTTATTTACAACTACAATTGGAGTCAAGCGCTGCTCCAATGCTTTCTTTAATACGAAACGGGTTTGCGGCATGCATCCCTCATAGGCATCCACAACAAGAAGGACGCCATCAACCATTTTCATGATTCGTTCAACTTCGCCGCCGAAATCTGCGTGTCCAGGTGTGTCTAGGATATTGATCCTTTTATCTTTATATTTAATTGCCGTGTTCTTGGCAAGAATCGTAATTCCGCGTTCTCTTTCAATGTCATTGGAATCCATCGCGCGCTCTTCAACCGCTTCATTGGCGCGAAATGTTCCGGCCTGTCTTAAAAGCTGGTCAACAAGTGTCGTTTTTCCATGGTCAACGTGGGCAATGATGGCTATATTGCGAATATCTTCTCTTAATTTCAAAAAAGTCAACCGCCTTTATCTCAAATATGTTATCATTTTTTTACAACTGAGTTATTATACCACAAATACATGAAAAACCTAAAAATTTTTCAAATAACTGTCTGGAGGGGGATTATAATGAAACAAATAAACTGGTTCTTTTTATTTTTGGCAATTGCGGCTGCGTCATGCATGATTGGGGTTGGAATAGCAATTGGAGAGGATAGCATGGCCGGTGCACTTGCCTCCATTGCCGGACTGGTGGTTGTTATGGGATATGGTTTCAAGACCAAAAAGAAGCTGAGGGAAAACGGAGAAATGTAAAAAGGCCAGAAATGGCCTTTTTTGTTGTTGCTTTATGAATCGGGGAGGCGGATTCTGACTCGGACCTTGACTTTTTTGTCGAGGGTAGCCAACTGAGGCGGGTATTCGGACTCCAACCTCGACTTTCACCCCGAAGCTGTCCGAATGAAACAGGTAATTGGCCAGGAACTCCTCTTTATCACCTAGAATCCCTTAACACCGGCCTTACCATTTTCCGTCTTTAAGATATTTTCTTAATATCTCTTCGTGAAGTCCCGGCTTGGCCACAAACACAGAGTTTTCCTTCAATAAGTCCAGCGGTTCTCCTCGTAAATTGGTGGCCACGCCTCCAAGCTCCTCGATCATGATGATCCCTGCAGCAAAATCCCATGGAGACAGCCTTGGGGTGATATACGCGTCAATTCTTCCACTTGCGACATAAACCATTTCCATTGCAGCTGAGCCATACGACCTCGTTCCCCTCACATCCCTTACAAGAGGCGCAAGGAGTTCACGGGGTAGCCTGCGATTTTCAATTACCCACATTGCATTCATGGCGACAATGGACTCGGAGACCCCTCTTTCTTCAAGGCGCGGCAGCTTTTCTCCGTTCATCGTAACGCCTTCGCCTTTAACGACATGATATAATTCATCGTGGACCACATCGTAGATCAGGCCGATTTTCCCTGTGCCGTTTTCATAAATACCTACGGAAATAGCAAAGTTCCGCTGCTGATGGATAAAATTCATTGTGCCGTCTATTGGATCAATGATCCAAACAATTCCGGACAGCTTTTCTATGCTGTCACCGTAGCCTTCTTCCCCAAGGATTTTATGCTCAGGAAATCGTTCATTGATTTTTTCAATAAAAAAGCGCTCTATTTCCTGGTCGATATTGGTAACCAGGTCATTAGGGTTTGATTTTGTTGTGATATTCAGCGTTTTTGGAAAGGAAGTCCGAATCCGCTCCCCTGCCTCTTTTATCCACTGCTTTGCATATGTATCGATCTCTTGAATTGTCGCTGGCATCGTGCTTCCCCCTGTTTCTGCTTGCATTTATTTCCTTTTAAAAAGATTAGATTCAGCTTATCGAAAATATTTTATCGCTTCAAGTATTTTTACCTCTGATTTCAAAAATGCTAAAAATAATAAACGAACCCCTCGCTTTCCCAGGAGTTCGTTTTCATTGTTCCCGCATTTTCATTTTCCCATTAATCATTTTATTTTACCCAATCCTTTTTGTTAGTGAACTTGCTTCTATAATATACGGATTAGAGAGCTTTTAACTTTACCAGCTCCTGGCGGATTCTTTCAAGCTTTTGCTTGCATTCCTTTACCTTTGACTGGTTGGATTCACCCATTGCCTCAAACAGGGTTGCGAGTTCATAATCCATTTCCAGTCTTAAAACGGCCTTTCTTTGCTGTTCACCTGTCTTTTTCTTTGTCGAATTGACCAGCTGTTTCACATCTATGCACTCCTTCATTCAATTAGTAATGAATTGTTTTAATATTCTATGAGCTTCTAGTGGACGATGCAACAAATTTGTGTGTTTACCTATAAGCCTTGCCGCTTCAATATTGACACCTGGTTTGCTACAATATTCTACAAAGCTTAGGAGGTTTTGAAAATGACATTTTCCGGTTTTACAGACAAAGACTTTGAAGTATTTACAATAGATGGACTTGACGAACGCATGGAAGCTTTAAAGCAGCATATTCGTCCTAAACTCGAGGAACTTGGCAGCCATTTCACACCCCAGCTTTCGAGCCTGGTTGGAGACGAGATGTATTATCATGTAGCCAAACATGCCCGGAGGACCAAAAACCCGCCCAACGATACGTGGGTAGCTTTCGCTGCCAATCCTCGCGGCTATAAAATGATGCCGCACTTTCAGATTGGACTTTGGGAAACCCATTTGTTTGTGTGGTTTGCTCTCATTTATGAAGCTCCGAATAAAGAAAAGTTTGGCAAGCTGCTTGAAAGAAATGCGGATACTATATTCAGCCAAACACCCGAAGATTTTGTGTGGTCAACAGACCATACAAAACCAGATGTCATTCCGCAAAGCGGGCTTTCCAAAGATGAATTGCTCTCTCTTTTCAACCGATTGCAAACAGTTAAAAAGGCTGAAATCCTTTGTGGTTATCAAATTCCCCGGGATAAGGCCATCACCCTTAGTTCGGATGAATTAATTGAAAAAATTGAGGTTGTATTTAAAACTTTATTACCCCTTTACAAATTGGCATAAACCTTGCCTGCTCTATTCCGGGCTCATGGAAAAGCCTATTTTAAAGGGGTCTTTGAAGCAGCATAGCAGGGTATGGATCCGGTGAAAATAATATAAAAACGGCCTGTTGGCCGTTTTTTCACTTCATTCTGATTCTGTCTCCTTCCGAGGCTTCCCTGGCTTTTTTGACTGTCCTATAGGAAGAATAGCCGCTTTCTTCCTCGAATTGGGCAAAAAGCTGCTTCTCCTCAGACTTGCTCGGTACAATTTCCTTGAAGCGGCGATAAGCCGTCATCAGTCGTTCACGTTCAATCCCTTTTTCATAAGCTTGCTCAATTTGTTCAAAAAAATGAATGACATCAATTATCTCATCTGTTGACCAGGTATGGTCAAGGGGATATTGGTATTCCATGTTTCGCACCTTCTTTTATATGCTTTTTTGTTGATTGTTACATATAAAGGCATGAGGTGCAACTTGCAGAAACCCTATTCTCCCCACTTCTTTCTGATCGCCTCTGCGTCGCAGATAAGGCGGTCAATAAGTTCACCGACCGAAGGAACATCCTTAATAAGTCCCATGACCTGGCCCGCCCAGGCAAAGCCCTGGCTTTCCTCTCCATCGTATATATATTTTTTGTTGGCCTCACCGCTGATAAAATCTTTTAGTGCCTCATATTTGCCGTACTTTTCTTCCAGTTCAAGGATTTTTTCTGTCCAATCGTTGGCAATCGCTCGTGCAGGTGCTCCTATCGACCGTTTAATCACCACCGTATCATTTTCACTTCCCTCAACAAGCCGAGTTTTATAAATTTCATTGGCATGCACGCACTCCTTCGTGGCAATAAACCTTGTTCCCATCTCAATGCCTTCGGCCCCAAGGCTCAAAGCGGCCATCAACCCCCTGCCATCCCCTATGCCCCCTGAAGCAATAACCGGTATGCCCACGGCATCTACCACACTGGGGATGAGGACCATTGTCCCAGTATCATTCCGGCCTAGGTGCCCTCCTCCTTCCTGGCCGACCACCATGACAGCATCGGCTCCAAGTTCCTCCGCTTTTTGGGCCTGCCTTTTTGCAGCGACGAGTACGAGTTTTTTTGTGTCCGTCCCTTCCAGCTGTTCAAATATTGGCGCCGGATTTCCTCCTGTCATGGTAATGACCGGCACTTCCTCTGCAATCGCCACATCAAGGAAATGTGCAAAAGGCCTTCCATGCTGACCTATGGCAAAATTGACGCCAAAGGGTTTGTCGGTCAAACTCTTTAATTTAAGGATTTCCTCTCTTAAGTCAGCAGGGCTTTTCAGCGACATAGCTGTAATTTGTCCCAGTCCTCCTGCATTGCAGACGGCTGCCGCCAGGTCCGAATAGGCAAGGTACGCCAGACCTCCTTGAATAATTGGATATTTAATGCCCAGCAATTCCGTGACTTTGGTTTCCCATTTCATCCTTTTACATCTCCTTTCTTTTCCCATATTCGACTTTTAGCGGCATTTTCCCTTTTATTCATTCAAAACAAGGGAATGAATAAGAAGGAACTCCATTTATGGCAGACAGCGATAATTTTCTATGCAAAGGGTATGAATAGTGCTATAATGCAATTTGTTTTGAAAAAATGGATGAAAAAAGTAACTTAAAATAAAGAGGTGTACAAGCCATTGTTGTCCCAAAATCAAACACCATTATTCACTGCATTGAAAGAACATGCAAAAAAGAACCCTGTCCAGTTCCATATACCGGGCCACAAAAAAGGAAGCGGCATCGATCCTGAATTCAGGGAATTTATCGGCGATAATGCTTTGTCTATCGACTTAATCAACATTGGGCCGCTGGACGACCTTCATTCCCCAAAAGGGATCATTAAGCAAGCACAGGATTTAGCTGCCAAGGCATTTGGCGCTGATTACACCTTTTTCTCTGTCCAGGGAACAAGCGGAGCAATCATGACCATGATTATGACCGTATGCGGGCCAGGGGACAAAATCATCGTCCCTAGGAACGTCCATAAATCTGTTATGTCAGCTATTGTGTTCTCAGGCGCCATCCCGATATTCATCCATCCTGAGATCGATGAAAAGCTGGGAATCTCACATGGGATCACAACGGATGCTGTCCAGAAAGCACTTGAACAGCATCCTGACGCCAAGGGAGTCCTTGTGATCAACCCAACCTACTTTGGCGTGGCTGCCGATTTGAGGCAGATTGTCCAAATTGCCCATTCCTTTGACGTCCCCGTTTTGGTTGATGAAGCGCACGGGGTCCATATCCATTTCCACGATGAACTGCCGCTGTCTGCCATGCAGGCAGGTGCTGACATGGCTGCAACAAGTGTCCATAAACTTGGCGGGTCCATGACTCAAAGTTCTATCCTTAATGTGAAGGAAGGGCTGGTTTCTCCTAAGCGTGTGCAATCCATCATTTCGATGCTGACCACAACATCCACTTCCTATCTCTTGCTGGCTTCGCTGGATGTGGCACGCAGAAGGCTGGTGACGGAAGGAAGAGAACTGATTGGTGCCACAATCAGGCTGGCCCAGTCCATCAGGGAACGGGTAAACAAAATTGACCATCTTTATTGTGTCGGCGAAGAAATTCTTGGAAGGAAAGCCACTTTTGACTATGATCCAACAAAGCTGATCATTTCAGTAAAAGACCTTGGAATTACAGGTTATGATGCTGAAAAGTGGATGCGTGAAACATTCAATATTGAAGTTGAGCTCTCTGATTTGTATAACCTGCTTTGCATTATTACACCAGGCGATACGGAAACTGAAGGAGATACGCTGGTCCGTGCTCTCGAAGCATTATCCGCTGAATTTCACCATAGAGCCGAAAAGGTCCATGCCAAGGTTTTCCTGCCTGATATCCCGCTGCTGGCATTGACCCCTAGGGATGCCTTTTATGCAGATACGGAAGTGATACCATTTGCCGAGTCAAGCGGAAGGATCATTGCCGAGTTTGTCATGGTTTATCCCCCAGGAATCCCGATTTTTATTCCAGGGGAAATCATCACGGATGAGAACCTTCAGTATATCAAGATGAATGTCGAGGCGGGACTCCCCGTACAAGGCCCTGAGGACGACCAGCTTCAGATGATTCGTGTAATTAAGGAACACAAAGCCATTAGATAAGACTGGGACTTTGAGTAATTCATGGTTGTTATAAAAAAAAGAGGGTATGCGAGAATAATCGCATACCCATTTATTTTTATTATCTTTCCTGTTGGTGTTCGTGGCAGCATTCACATTTGTTGGAATAAAGAACTGAAACCTTTTCATCTTCGAAGTGGTCAATTGTAGAATTGCAAGTTTGGCATACGATAGTTCCCATCTTTTCAAACCCCTTTTCATTCGAATTGTAAGCTTTCTGAAAGCGTTTTAGTATCTTTAAATCAATAATAATATAACATTATTAACTTTTCAAGCCTTATTTGTATAACACATTAAATTTTTTTGCTGGTTATAAATAATCAAATCTATATTTATATGTACTGAAACTTAAATAGGATAACTTAAAAAAACAGGCCTGCGGACGGCCTGTTTTTTAACTTCTATTCATATTGAGTGGCAAAGGGAACAGCAGGCAGCGTTTCCTGAAAAAACTCAGCCAAATCGGAAGCCTGTTTTACATCCTGGATCCTAAAGATTTTTTGGAGGTAATCAATATTATCAAGGTCTGCTGGATCGAGGAGGGTTGAACGCCCAGTCTGCATGCATACAACGAGCGGTTTACCGAAAAACATATTGGTGTACACGATGCCAAAATCATAGCGGGTGTCATCTGTAGTAAAACCGACAAATCTCACCTTTACCTTCTCGTGTTCATCATAAAGCTTTTCGAACAGATTCATCAGCCATCTCCTCCTTTTATAATATTTAGAATATTATAACATATTATTGCATAAACATGCAACTTTAATCTTGGATGTTGTCGGTGTATTTTTCAAGTGCTAGAATGGTAGTAAAGAGAATTGGAGAATTAGGGGGATGGCCAATGTCCAGCAACGCATATATTAAGCTAGTGCCTTCATCTGTGAAGAAAACGGTTACAACAGAAGAGGTACAGGAGTTGTTTCATTATTATAAAGAAATCACAGCCAAAACCGGCGACCAGCTTGGATGGAGCTATGAAGCATCTGCTTTCCCTTATGAAATCAAGGAGAAAGAAAGCGGGAAAGGAACCTGGTTTTATCTTGAATCACAACTTGACCGCTACAATCTCATCCTCATGGGTATCGACAAAGAGACAATCTTCGATGATAGCGGAAATGAACGGGAACAAACATACATACAAATCACCCTTCCTGAAACAGCAACAGCCGGCGATAAAGGGAAGGCCAATGAATTTTGCAAATTCCTGGCTAAAAAGTTACAGGGAGAGCTGCATTTATTTAATGGCAGGATCATGTACTTTTATCCCCGAAAATAATAAATGGCCATATGGCCATTTTTTTTTTTTTTTGCTTAAATGACTCGCCCTTATCGTCAGATTTGCAAA